>CAWUMT010000033.1:0-9786 GCA_963923735.1 uncultured Acidimicrobiales bacterium | reverse complement strand
CGTCGTCCACCGTGATCTGATTCCGGATACGGCCCTGCACCGCCTCTTCGAGGACCCAGCACAGGTGCGGGGCGTCGATCCGAGACATGGTCACGCACGGACACACCTCGGTGTCGAGACACTCGATCGTCAGGGACGGGTACTCCTCGGCCAGGCGCTTGACGAGGTTGATCTCAGTTCCGATGCCGATCGCCGTGCCAGGAGCGGCTGCTTCGACGAAGCGGATGATGGAGTCGGTCGACCCTGAGGCATCGGCGGCGAGGACGACCTCGTGGCTGCACTCGGGATGGACCACGACGAGGCCCTCGGGGTGGCGCTGGCGGAACGAGGTGATCTGCTCGACGCCGAATCGTTGGTGGACCGAGCAGTGACCCTTCCAGAGCAGGAGGGTGGCGTCCTTGGCCTCGACCTCTTCGAGGCCACCGAGGCGGCGTGCAGGGTCCCAGGTGGCCATCGACTCCAACGAGTGCCCGAGCTCGACACCGGTGTTGCGCCCGAGGTGTTGGTCGGGGAAGAACAGCACCTTGTCCGCTCGGGTGTGTCCATCCTCGTCGGGCGCCAGTGCCCAGGTGAGCACCGCTCGGGCGTTCGATGAGGTGCAGACCGCACCGCCGTTGCGACCGACGAAGGCCTTGAGGGCAGCGGAGGAGTTCATGTAGGTGATCGGCATCACCCGATTGATGTCAGTGACCTCGGCGAGCTGAGTCCACGCGGTCTCGACCTGATCGAGATCCGCCATGTCGGCCATCGAGCAACCGGCGGCGAGGTCGGGGAGGATGACCTTCTGGTGCTCTTCGGTCAGGATGTCCGCTGACTCCGCCATGAAGTGCACGCCGCAGAAGACGACGATCTCGGCCTCGGAGCTCTCGGCGATCCGAGAGAGCCCGAAGGAGTCGCCTCGGGCGTCGGCGAAGTTCATGACCTCGTCCATTTGGTAGTGGTGGCCGAGGATCAGGAGACGATCACCGAGCGCGTCCTTTGCCGCGGCGATCCGTTCTTTGAGTTCCTCGGCTGAGGCCTCGCGGTAGTCCGCAGGCATCGCCGCTTGAATCTTGATCATGCTGACCCCCTGGGGGATGCTCTCGATTAGCCGGCGGGGACAGCCCGGTCGCCCGTCCGCGGGTATGTCGGCCTCGAGATATGTGAAATGCAGGATGCCGGGCCTGCACAGGTCATTCTAAGCACGAAGACGTCCCAACGCGGCAGGGGGAGTGCCACGATGGAAGGGTGACCCTCCGCCCACCTCGCCAGTCCATTCCGGACCAGCCCGGTTGCTATCAGTTCCTCGATGAACGCGGACGGGTGCTCTATGTCGGAAAGGCCCGCTCCCTGCGGGACCGGGTGACCTCCTACTTCCAGGACCCCTCCGCCCTCCACCCTCGGACCTCCCAGATGGTCGGTGCCGCCGATCGAGTGGAGTGGATCGTCACCTCCACCGAGGTCGAGGCGCTGGTGCTCGAGCACTCGCTGATCCAGTCGTTTCAGCCCCGCTACAACGTGCGGCTGAAGGACGACAAGTCCTATCCGTGGCTGGCCCTGACCCTGTCGGATGAGTGGCCCCGCCCGATCGTCACGCGTGGCACCCGTCGCAAGGGGGTGCGCTACTTCGGGCCCTTCGGTCACGTCCGGTCGCTCCGCAGGACAGTCGACCTGCTCCTTCCCACCTATCCGCTGCGGACCTGTTCGGACGCCAAGTTCCAGCGCCACGAGCGATCCGGGCGCCCGTGTCTCCTCTTCGACATCCAGCGGTGTTCAGGCCCGTGTGTCGGGGCCGTGGCCACAGAGGAGTACCAGAAGTACGTGGAGGGGTACGCCCGCTTCTTCGGTGGTGAAGTCCAGCCCATCCTCGATGATCTGACGGCGCGGATGCGCACCGCTGCCGAGGAGAGGAACTACGAGCTCGCCGCGCGACTCAGGGACGGGATCGAAGCGGTCAATGAGGCGGCCGAGAGCCAAGAGGTCGTCCTCGCCGACCGTGATGACCTCGACGTGGTCGGTATCGCAGCCGACGATCTTCAGGTGAGTGCCGTGGCACTGCACGTTCGACATGGGCGCATCGTCGGGCGGTCCACCTCAGCCGCAGACCTCGTTGAGGACCTCGATGACGCGGCGATGGGCGCTGCGGTCCTGCGGGACCTCTATGGAGACCCCGCCGCAGCGGTGCCACCGGTCGTCGCCCTCGCCCATGCGCCTGAGGATGCCGACGTACTCACCTCATGGCTCTCCGAACGCCGAGGTGGGCCAGTGGAGCTTCGGGTGCCGCAGCGGGGTCAGAAGCGCCGACTCCTCGAGATGGCGGAACAGAACGCTGGCGAGGAGCAGGGGCGTGATCGGCTTCGTCGGGCCAGCGACCACAACGCCCGTTCCAAGGCGCTGCTCGAGCTCCAGGAGGCGCTTGGACTCGAGCGTCCACCGTTCAGGATCGAGTGCTACGACATGAGCCACCTCCAGGGTTCGTCGTACGTCGGCTCAATGGTGGTGTTCGAAGACGGGATTCCGGCCAAGTCGGCGTACCGGCACTTCTCCGTCCGATCGGTGGACGGCAACGACGACTATGCGGCCATGGCCGAGGTATTGGCTCGTCGCCTCAAGAGGTGGGACGAGACGTCCCCTGCGGGAAGGCGTGGATTCGCGTCTCCTGCGGATCTTCTGCTGATCGACGGGGGACAGGGCCAGCTCGGTGTGGCGGTCGCCGCACTCCGGGAGGCCGGGCTCGAGGACCAGGTGGCAGTGGCCTCGCTGGCCAAGCGGTTCGAGGAGCTCCATCAGCCAGGCCGGGAGGCACCGATCATACTGGCCAGAGGTTCTGAAGGACTCTTCCTGCTCCAGCGGATCCGCGACGAGGCGCACCGGTTCGCCATCGGGTTCCACCGCGCGACGAGAGGCAAGGCCATGACGACCAGCCTTCTCGACGGGATCCCAGGATTGGGTCCGACCCGACGGGGACGCCTCCTCGAACGCTTCGGAACCGTCCGGGCGATCAGGAATGCCACTCGAGAGGAACTCCTTGCGGAGGAGTGGCTCCCAGAAGCCGTGGCAACTGCCGTCTTTGAGCATCTCCACCCGTCGCTCGCAGATCATGCTCGTCCCCCTGCGGAGGAAGGTGCAGACTCATCCCATGGCTGACTTCCTCGTGGTGACCGGGATGTCGGGCGCTGGGCGCTCGACGGCAGCAGCCAGCCTCGAGGATCACGGCTGGTTCGTCATCGACAACCTGCCACCGGCGATCATCCCGAGCCTGATCGCGCTCGTGGGCGCACCTGGGAACGAAGCCCATCGCGTGGCATTGGTGACCGGCCGTACCGGAGGACGTGACGCAGAAGAGGTTCTCGAGGCCGTCGAGCGTCTCGAGGAGAGCGTCCACACCGTGCGCGTTCTCTTTCTCGATGCCCCTGATGAAGTACTGGTCCGGCGATTCGAGGGAACCCGTCGCCGTCACCCGCGTGGTGACCTTGGCGTCAAAGAGGCGGTGCAGGCGGAGCGCCTCGCCTTCGAGGGGTTGTTGAATCGCGCCGACATCGTGCTCGACACCGGCGAACTCAACGTCAATCAGCTGCGCACACGGATCTCTGAGCTCTTTGCAGACTCGCTTGAGACCGGGGCCATGAAGACCACGGTGATGTCCTTCGGGTTCAAGCATGGCCTTCCGATGGACGTCGACATGGTCTTCGACGTCAGGTTCCTCCCCAATCCCTATTGGGTCGACTCCCTTCGGTCGGGACGCGGCACGGATGAGGAGGTGCGTGACTACGTCCTGGGCCAGCAGGATGCCGCGCAGTTCCTGGACCAGGTCACCCCGTTGCTGACCTCGTTGGTTCCCTCGTTCGTGCGGGAGGGCAAGGCCTATCTGACGATCGGTATCGGGTGCACGGGAGGACACCACCGCTCGGTGGCCATCGCCGAGGAGATTGCTCGTCGCCTTCGCCTCGAGGGGCATCCTCTTTCGGTGTTCCATCGAGACCTCGAGCGGTGAGCCCAGGTCCCCGCGTGGTCGCCCTGGGGGGAGGCCACGGAACGGCGGTCACCCTGCGCGCTGCGAGGTCGTTCGCCGGGGAGCTCACAGGAATCGTCTCGACGGCCGACGACGGAGGCTCGAGTGGTCGGCTGCGCGACGTGCTGGGGGTCCCGGCCTTGGGGGACCTTCGCAAGTGCCTCGGTGCACTGGCTGATGAGGAGTCGACTCTGGCCAAGGTGCTCGAGATTCGGTACCACGCAGGCCCCCTTGCGGGTCATGCCATGGGGAACCTCTGGCTCGCCGGGCTCTTGGAGTCCGAGGGGAGTCTGGAAGGTGCCGTTGCGGAGGCCTGCCGGCTCCTCGAGGCACACGGATCTGTCATTCCCGCCACCTCGGTGGTGACCGAACTGCGAGCCGACTCGCTGGCCGGACAGCTCGTGGGCCAGGCGTCGATCGGACAACGGGGGATGCTCGATCGCGTGTCGCTGCTTCCCACCGATGCGGTGGCTCCGGACGCGGCACTCACGGCGCTTGCACGAGCTGATCTGGTGGCTATCGGGCCTGGCTCGCTCTACACCTCCGTGCTGGCCGCCTGCGTGGCGCAGGGGATCCCCTCTGCGCTGGCGGCGACGCAGGCCACGGTGGTCTACGTGGCAAACCTCGAGCCGCAGATCCCGGAGACCGAGGGATATTCGGTCGCCGACCACGTCGACGCGCTTATGCGCCATGGAATCAGGGTGGACTGGGTCCTCTACGACCCTGACGCCGGGCTTGAGGCCGGTGCGCTCTCGACGCCATCCACGTCGGCCCCGTTGCGGGCCCGGAATGAGAAGGTTCACGACGTTGAGCGCCTGGCTGAGGCGCTTCGCGGGCTCGCCTGAGTTGGCTCTCGCCCCAGATGGCGTCTGAGTCCGTCCATCTGGAAGGATCGAGCCATTCCGCCCGGTGACCGGGCAGACTGTCCGGAGCCCAGGCGGGGCCTGGGACCAGAAGACAACTGGAGGGTTGTGGTGGCGGTTCGAGTTGGAATCAACGGGTTCGGTCGGATTGGACGAGGATTCATCCGGTCGGTGATCGCGCAGGGTGCCGACATCGAGATCGTGGCAGTCAACGATCTGACGTCTCCTGAGACCAACGCCCACCTCCTCCGCTACGACTCGAGCCAAGGCCGACTTGACGTCCCCGTGAGCGTTGACGGCGACGTGATCAAGGTCGGGGACCGGTCGATCAAGACCCTCTCGGAGCGTGACCCCGCCGCCCTTCCCTGGGGCGCCTTGGGCGTCGATGTGGTGGTCGAGTCCACCGGCCGCTTCACCAAGCGGGAGGAAGCGGCCGCCCACCTCGCAGGAGGCGCCAAGAAGGTCGTGATCTCCGCCCCGGCCACGGGAGCCGACGCCACTTTCGTGATGGGCGTCAATGACGACACCTACGACCCCGCCGCCCACGAGATCGTCTCAAACGCGTCATGCACGACCAACTGCTTCGTACCCATGGTCAAGGTGCTCGACGACACCTACGGTGTGATCTCCGGGCTCATGACCACGGTCCACGCCTACACGAACGACCAGAACCTTCTGGACCTCGCCCACAGCGACCTGCGACGCGCCCGTGCTGCTGCAGTGAACATCGTCCCCTCGTCCACCGGTGCCGCACGTGCCACAGGCTTGGTCCTTCAGGCGATGAACGGCAAGCTCGATGGCACCTCGCTGCGCGTGCCCGTTCCCACGGGGTCGATCACGGACTTCACCGCAGTGGTGAACGGCAATCCCTCGATCGACGAGGTCAACGCAGCCTTCAAGAAGGCGGCCTCCTCGGGCCCGCTCTCCAAGGTGCTCGTTTACACCGAGGACCCCATCGTGAGCTCTGACATCGTCGGCAGCCCCGCCTCGTGCACCTTCGACTCGGGACTCACCATGGTCCAGGGCATCGACGAGAAGACCAGCCTCGTCAAGATCCAGGGCTGGTACGACAACGAGTGGGGTTACTCGAACCGCCTCGTCGACCTCGTTGCCCTCGTCGGTCGCGGTTGATGGCCGAACGGCCTGCGGCCCTTCGGGGTCTGCCGCTGCTTGAGGACCTCGGCCCGCTTGAAGGCAAGCGGGTCCTCGTGCGGACCGACTTCAACGTCCCGGTCGAAGACACGCCCCAAGGCAGGGTCATCCGAGACGACCTGCGGATCCGCGCGACGGTCCCGACCCTCGAGTGGCTCGTTGCCCAAGGCGCCGAGGTCGTGTGCGCCTCGCACATGGGTCGACCCAAGGGCGAGGTGAATCCGAAGTATTCCCTGGACGTGGTGGCGGATCGGGTCGCAGAGCTCGTCCCTGGGGTGAGCGTGATGGAGAACCTCCGCTTCGACCCTCGTGAAGAGGCCAACGATCCGACGCTGGTGGCGGAACTGGTCGATCAGTTCGACGCGTACGTCAACGATGCCTTCGGTGCCTCGCATCGCGCCCACGCCTCGGTGGTCGGTCCTCCGCAGTTCCTCCCCTCCGCAGCGGGGCGTCTCTTGGCCCGGGAGGTCGAGGTGCTCGGCGGGGTGCTGCTCGAACCGCAGCGCCCCTTCGTGGCCATCGTCGGTGGGGCCAAGGTGGCCGACAAGCTCGGCGTGATGGCGGCGCTGTCCACCAAGGCGGACGTCATCATCGTCGGCGGGGGCATGGCCTTCACCTTCCTGGCCGCCCAAGGCCGTGGAGTCGGCGGGTCGCTGCTCGATGCCTCGCGGATCGAGGAGTGCCGTACGCTCCTCCAAGGGCCCGCAGAGATCCTCCTTCCCTCTGATGTGGTGGCACTTTCGCCGGGGTCAGCCTTTGGCCCGGGAGAGACCGATGGCACCGTGGAGCTGTTTGACGGCGACTTGCCCGAGGGATGGATGGGTCTTGACGTTGGACCCGCTTCGGCTGCGGTGTTCTCGGCTGCGATCATGAGCGCCGGCACCGTCTTGTGGAACGGTCCTATGGGAGTCTTCGAGGACGCCCGCTTTGCTACAGGGACCCGAGCCATCGGCGATGCCGTCGCAGCGACACCGGGGGTCTCGGTGGTCGGCGGGGGAGACTCGGCCCGTGCGGTCGAGGACTTCGGGCTGGCCGCAGAGATCGACTTCCTCTCCACTGGTGGTGGGGCCTCGCTCGAGTTTCTCGAGTTCGGAGACCTGCCTGCACTCGAGGCGCTGCGACACGCGCCGAACGCTCCGGAGGCCTAGATGACAAAGCACACCCGACGCCCGCTGATCGCGGGGAACTGGAAGATGAACCTGGATCACGTCGCGGCGATCCGCCTCGTCCAGGACCTGTCGCTGCGACTGCGGGGCTTCGACCACACTGCGGTCGACGTGGCCGTGTTGCCGCCCTTCACCGACCTGCGGTCAGTCGAAGGCATCATCGGTGCGGACCACCTTCCGCTGCAGCTCGGAGCTCAGCACTGCTCGCAGTACCCCGAGGGTGCCTACACCGGTGAGATCTCGATTCCCATGCTCAGTCGCCTCTCGGTGTCGCTGATCATCGTCGGGCACTCGGAGCGACGTCAGATCTTCGGCATGGATGACGAGACCGTGGCCGCCACCGCCTTGGCCGTCCATCAGGCGAAGCTGACGCCGATCATCTGTGTGGGCGAGACGGCAGAGGAGCGGGCCGCCGGGGAGACCGAGGCGGTCTTGGAGCGCCAGGTGCGCTCGGCGCTAAAGGGAATCCCCTCGGGCCTTGAAGAGCGCACGGTGATCGCGTACGAGCCCATCTGGGCAATCGGCACGGGAGTTGCCGCCACGCCGGAGGACGCTCAGAGCGCCTGTGCGGCGATCCGCGCTTTGATCGGCAGCGAGCGGGGAGAGGCGGCCGCAGAGGTCCGAATCCAGTACGGAGGTTCCGCAAAGGCAGAGAATGCGGCCGAACTGATGGCCTTGGCGGACGTGGACGGTCTCCTGGTGGGCGGAGCGGCGCTGGAGGCCGAATCCTTCGCCGCGATCGTGGCCGCTGCGGCCGAATGCTACGGTCAATAGCCCGAGATCCTCTGGAGAACCTGTCGTGACCGCCGTCTACATCATCCTCGAAGTCCTGAGCGCCCTGGCGCTGATCTTCCTGATCCTGATGCACTCAGGTCGTGGTGGCGGTCTCTCCGACATGTTCGGTGGCGCCATCTCGAGCGCCACGCAGGGCTCCACGGTCGTCGAGAAGAACCTGGACCGGATCACCATCGCCACGGCGCTGATCTTCGCCTTCTGCACGCTGACGCTCGACCTGCGTCTGCAGTGAGCCTCCGTCGGCCCGGTCTTCGGGCTGCAGAGTCGCTGCTGGCGATTCTGATTCTCTGTGCGGGAGTGCTTCTTCCGGGAGGTTCGGCCCGGAGCGCGGAACTTCCCGCTGCGGCGAACCCCCTCTACGTGACCCTGAACCGCCCTCTGGTGGGTTGCGACCCTGTGGGTGCACAAGTCCCCGATGCGACCATGCAGGTCCTCTCCCTCGTCCTCCCGACAGCAACGGTGACCACGCAGCGGGGCACGATCACGCAGGCCAACTCGTTCCTCGAGCGAGCCGAGGTCCATGGTCTCGCACCATTGACGGTGGTCTTCACGATCAAGAAGCAGGCGACGTGGTCAGATGGGACGCCCATCTCCAAGGCGGACTTCGTGGCCACCTGGAAGGCCGGAGCAGCCGGCATGGGACCCTCCTACTTGCAGTATCGGCTGATCAAGTCGATCACCGGGGCCGAGGGCTCGCGTGACGTGACGGTGGTTTTCAGTCGCCCCAACAGCGCCTGGCAGTCGTTGTTCAGCCCCCTGCTTCCCGCCCGTGCCTCTGAACAGGTCCGTACCAGCTGCACCTCGCCGACCCCGCTGGTTGACCTTTCTGCCGGGCCCTACGTGATCGTCGAGTCCACCGAGGACCACGTCACCCTGACGAGGAACCCGGGGTGGTGGGGGACGGCCTCGATCTTCGACCCAGTCGTGATCTCCGGAGGCCACACCCTCGCCAGCCCGCCGGCTTCCGGCGTGCCGATGTTGCTCTCCCAGGACACCTGGTTCGATGCCAGCACCTTGTCCTCGGCAACCTCGAATCCCGGTGCCTCAAGCACTCTGGATCTCTCGAATCGCCTGCTGAGTATGGACTTCGCCACGACGGGCGCGAACAAAGTGAACCCCGAGCTGCGCCTGGGCCTTGCCGGCCTGCTCGACCGCAAGGCGGTGGCCGCCGCAACCACGGACGAGGTCGCCCCCCAGGTCGACCCGGCGACGAGCCATCTGATCTCCCAGGGACTCCCGAACTACCCGAGCGCCGCGTCGGTGCCCGAGCTCAACCAGAACTCCACCACGACCACGCAACTTTCACCGGACCCTGGCGCGTCGACCACCACGACCACCGTCGATCCCACTAAGGGGTTCGCAGCAGCAGAGGCTCATCTTGTGAAGGCGGGATACTCGAAGCGCTCGGGGCAGTGGACTTCGATGAATGGAACCCCACTTCGGCTGGCGATGGGGATTCCCACCGACGACCGGTGGGCGATGCAGGTGGCATTCGCCCTGATTCTGCAGTACGGACTCCAAGGCGTGTCCGTCACGGCCGTTCCGACGAGAGGCTCCTTCGAGGTCGCACAGGGATTACAGCATTCCCAATGGCAGGTGGGACTCATCGCTCGGACTACCGGCGCCTTCCCGGCGCAGGCCGCACAGTGGTTCACCAACGGCAAGGGAGCGCCTGGCTCTCCGTTGTGGTCAGGATTCAACGACGCGACCACTAACTCCATGGCCCTTTCGGCCTCCCAGCAGCTCAACGCGCAGGACGCGTTGGCGCAGTATGAAGCGATCGATGCACGACTCTGGGCCCTCATGCCCTCGCTGCCTC
>CAWUMT010000032.1:0-9819 GCA_963923735.1 uncultured Acidimicrobiales bacterium | reverse complement strand
TGAAGATCGACATCGACGGGAAGGGGTTGGGTCGCTGGAAGACCATGCCCACCCGGCTCCGGACGAGCTCGGCAGAGGTGTCGGGGGCATAGACGTCGAGGTCGCCTAAGTGGATGGAGCCCTCGACCACTGCGCCGACGTCATCGTGCAGCCGATTGATGGCACGCAGGACGGTCGTCTTGCCGCATCCTGAAGGCCCGACGAGTGCGGTGACCTCCTTGGCCTCGAGGTCGATCGTGGTGTTGCGCACCGCCGTGTGGTCGCCGAAGCGGACCTGGACGTCCTTCAAGGAGACAGCGGGAGCCATGGTCTCCAGTCTGGCGGAGGTGTGCTCCCTCTGCGCGGCTCGGTTGGCACCCTCTTTGAGATGACGGGCGAGGACGCTCGGGACCTCAGGGCTGGCGGGGGAGTTCATCTACGAGGCCATTCTGTTCAGGCGCCCGGCGATGACCCGAGCGATGGTGGAGAGTGCGACGACGAGCACGAGCAGCACGAGGGCGGCACCCCAGGCGGCCTGCTGGGCATCGTCATAGGCCTGGGTGGCGTTGCCCCAGATGGTCGTGGGCAGCGAGGCCATGGGCTGGGTGGGGTTCACGACGAGGAGCTGGCTGCCGAAGATGGTGAAGAGCAGGGGAGCCGTCTCGCCCACAGCGCGGGCCACCGAGAGCAGGTTGCCCGAGATCAGGCCCGGCAGCGCGGTGCGCAGGACGACCGAGCGGACCACGCGGCCACGACGAGACCCGAGGGCGAGGCCCGCCTCCCACAGATCCGCAGAGACCGAGCTGATGGCCTCTTCGTCGGCGCGCATCATCACCGGGATCATGAGGACGGCCAACGCAATGGAGCCGGCGAGGCCTGAGTAGCCGAAGTTGACCACGACGACGGCGTAGGCGAAGACGCCGATGGCGATCGAAGGTGCGCCAGTGAGGACGTCGCCGGCGAAGCGGATTGCACCGGCGAGCTTGCCGGGCCGCTCGGTCACGAACAGCGCGGCACCGAGCGAGATGGGCACGGCGATCAGCAGGGCGACCCCCACGATGATGAGCGTGCCGACGATGGCATTGCCGATGCCGTTGCCCGGGATGCCCGGCGGCGTGGGCAGGCCCGAGAGGAACTGCCAGGAGATCGCCGGGGCACCCTTGATGATGATGTACGCCACCATGGCCACGAGGGGGATCATCGAGACCACCAGTGCGGCGGTACACAGCGCCGCACCGAGGCGACCGCGACGACGGCGCCGAGGGAGCGAGGCGGCCGCAGAGTTGCGGATGATGGCCCGCTGCTCGGGACGATCCTCTCCCCACGGCGTGTCATCGAGCACCACGCGCACGTCGGTGGTGGGGAAGGCCTCGGGGTCACGCCCGGCGAACTTCGAGCGCATCAGGAACTGACCACCGGCATTGACCGCCACCGAGATCACGAGCAGCACCACGACGATGGCGACGACCGAAGACTTCTCAAGCGTCCCCGGGTTGGCCTCGGCAAAGAAGTTCACCACCGCGGAGCCGAGGGTCGAGGCGGGGTCGAGCAGGGACTTGGGCACCGCCACGCGGTTGCCGATCACGAGGGCCACGGCGATGGCCTCGCCGAGAGCACGCCCCATGGCAAGCGTGATCGAGGCACGCACGCCGCGGCGGGCCTCGCTGAGCACCACCCGGGCGACCTGCCAGCGGGTGGCGCCAAGGGCGCGACCCGCCTCACGGTCTGAGAGGGCCACCCCGGTCAGTGCAGTGCGGCTCAACGAGACGATGGTGGGTAGCACCATGATGGCGAGGACCACGCCCGCCAAGAGGACCGAGGGACCGAGGACGGGTCCGTGGAAGAGGGCGTTGAGCACCGGGATCTTCTTGAAGAACGGTTCGACGTGGTTGGTGAAGATCGGGGTGAGGACGATCAGGCCCCAGAAGCCGACCACGATGCTCGGGATGGCGGCCAGGAACTCCACCGCGCCGCCGAGCAGGCCGGCGAGCCGCTTGGGCGCGAGCTCGGTGAGCCACAACGAGGTGCCGATCCCGATGGGCACGGCGATGAGCAGGGCGAGGAAGGTGGTCAGCAGGGTGCCCACGATGAAGGGGCCAACCCCGAAGACCTGATGGCTCGGGATCCAGCTCTTCCACAGGATCGAGGGACCCATATGGGCGAAGCCATCCCAGGACTGGCTGAGCAGGACGCCGATCAGACCGAGGAAGACGAGGACGAAGATCCCGGCCCCGCCCCAGCGAATCGAGGCATACACACGACCGCCCCGGCCTCCACGACGAGCGTCAAGCGCGTCGCGGATGCCGGGGACGTGTGTCCAGGCACTCTGGCCTGGTGCGTCGAGGTTCGGGGTGGTCACTTCGTGAAGAGCAGCTTCCCAGTCGAGTCTGTGAGGGTGAGCAAGGACGAGTGGGTCAGTGCCCGGGCGTTCGCCGGCAGGGGTGCGTAACCAAGCGAGGCCGCGGCAGCCTGCCCGTCGGTGGCAACCCAGTCGAGGAGCTTGGCCAGGGCGATGCCCGTGTTCGTGTTGGTCTGCTTCACGTAGACGAGGGACCAACTGAAGTTGGCAAGCGGGTAGGTGTTCGCTCCCGCCCCGTTGACGATGTTGAAGTTGGTCGAGCTCAGGCTCGAGGCGTTCGCACCCGCCGCACCGATGCTCTCGATGGAGGGCGCCACGTACTTGCCTGCCTTGTTGAGCAGGGCGGCGTTCGAGAACTTCGCCTGGAGGGCGTAGGCGTACTCGACGTACCCGATGGCCCCGGGCGTCTGCTTGATGTAGGCAGCCACACCGGAGTTGAGCTGCTGGCCGACGCCGATGTCCGCCTTGGGCCAGGTCTTCGAGGCCGTGGTGCTGCCCGTTGCCTTGGTCCATGCCGGCGAGGTGTCGATCAGGTACTGATCGAGGTCGTAGCCGGGACCTGAGGAGTCGGCGCGGTGCACGGCGATGATTGGCGTCGAGGGGATCGAGGCATCGATGGCGTGCCAGTCCTTGATCGTGCCGAGGTAGATCCCTGCGAGCTGCTCACCCGAGAGGTGCAGGTTCTTCGGTGCACCCGGCACGTTGTAGGAGACGGCCACGCCGCCGAGGTCGATGGGCACCTGGACGATCGCCCCGCCGGTGGCCTTGGCCAGGTCGGACGCGCTCATCGGGATCTCGGTCTGGCCGAAGCTGACCGAGTTGGCCTGGATGTCGGCGATGCCCACGGAGCTGCCGGCGGGGTTGTAGCTGACGGTCACCTTCGAGTTGAGCTTGCCGTAGTCGTAGAACGCCCGGGTCAAGAAGGGCTGGGCCGAGCTCGCACCTGCACCGGTCAGGGTGGCAGCGGGGGTCTGGGTGTTCGGCGTGCCACCCAGTCCGTTGGTGTTCGAGCTCGAGGTGGTGGGGCTGGATGAACCCGAGGAGCTGCACGCCGCCATCAGCACTCCGGCGACGAGAACCACGGCTGCTGCACGAAGGGGGTGACGGGATGACATGGGAGCCTTTCTGTTGGTCGGGTGACTAAAGGTGACCATTGAGATCAACTTTATAGGTTTGCTTGAGAAGAGTCAAGCACGGCCCCCGGACGCGACGAACGGCCCCGGCAGAACCACTGTTCCACCGGGGCCGTTGGCGCAGAACTCAGCCGTTCGGGCCGCTGCCCAGCGTGGTCGTCGCCGTGTGCGAGGTCCCGCTCGAGTCCGTCCAGGTCACCGAGATCCGGTCGCCCGGGTGGTGAGGGAGCAGGAGGGCGGAGAGGCCCTCGGGCGAGGTGACCTGGTTTCCGTCGACCGCCGTGATGGTGTCGCCGACACCGAGGCCAAGCTTGGCGGCGGCTGAGCCGTCCACCACGCCGATCACCTTGGCGCCTGCGGCACCCTGCGCCGTGGCGCTCGGCGAGAGCTTGACGCCGAGGAAGGCGGTCTCGCCGAGGTGCACGGTCGACGAGGCGTGGCCTCCGGTGATCGAACGGGCGATGGCGAGCGCCTGGTTGATCGGGATGGCGTAGCCCTGGGTTCCTTGCGTGGAGAAGGCGTACGAGGCACTGGCCGCAGTGTCCATGCCGACCACGCGACCTTGGGTGTCGACGAGCGGTCCACCGGACTGTCCTGCCTGGATGGGGGCGTTGGTCTCGATGAGCCCGCTGAGCTGCTCGGCAGTCGAGGCTGATTCATCGCGTGCGGTGATCGACTGATTCAGCGAGGTCACTACGCCGGCCGCTGCGGTGGGCGTGCCGCGACCGCCCGCATTGCCGATGCCGACCACCTGTTGGCCGACGGCCACGTTGGTGGAGTTGCCGAAGGAGGCCACCTGGAGGCCACTGGCCCCGGTGAGCTTGATCACGGCGACGTCATGGGTCTTGTCGTAGCCGACCACGGTGGCCTTGTAGGTCTTCGAGTTGCCGAGGTCCGTCGCCGTGATCGAGGTCGACCCCATGATGACGTGGTTGTTGGTCAGGACGTACCCGTCAGAGGACATCACGATGCCAGTGCCTGCGGCACTGGCGTTCTGGTAGCCGAGATCGGTGTTGATGTCGACCGTGGCGGGGGACACCTTGTTCAAAAGCGCTTGGGTCTGAGCGGAGTTCCCGGTTCCCTGGCCCATCGCGCCGCGTCCGAAGTCCGAGTTGCCGAATGGATCATCCTGCTGAGAGGGAGCAGTCATCGAGGAGTTCGCACTCGAGGCCTGCGCAGGCCACAAGTAGTGGCCGCCGAGAGCCCCGACCAACGCGGCACCTGCCGCCAGGACCGCCGCGGTCCGGATCAGCTTGTGGGTCTGGCCCGCACCCTGGCGGGGAGCCTCCGAGGCACCGGGTGCAGGATTCGGCTCGTTGGGTGGCGGAGTGAAGGCACTCGAGGTCGCACCGAGCTGGGGACGCGCGCCGAAGTCCCAGTTCGGAGCTCCCTGAGGAGTTGATTCAGATGAGTTGTCGAGGTTCTCGTCCATCGGGTGCCTCCGCTCGTGGAAATCTGCCTGAGCACATCCAAGCCGACCTCGGTAAAGATGGGCTGTGCAGGAGTTAAGACCTGCCTAAGAGTCTTTGGAGGACCTCCAATGCCCACCGCCATCGTCACGGGTGCCTCGAGCGGCCTCGGCCTCGAACTCTCCCGAGGTCTCGCTGCTCAAGGCTATGACCTCGTCCTGGTTGCTCGATCGGAGGCCCCGCTCAACCTGCTGGCCACTGAACTCGGTGGCGCCACCGTCGTCGCTGCGGACCTCTCCAAGCGCCGGGGGATCAACGCCGTCCTCGAGGCGGCGGGTGACGTGGACCTTTTGGTCAACAACGCCGGATTCGGCGAGGCGGGCCTCTTCGCCGACAGCGACCCGCGTGGCGGGACCGACATGGTGCGCGTGAACTGCGAGGCACTCGTCGCACTCACTCGGGCCTACCTCCCCGGGATGCTCACCCGGGGGCAGGGCCAGATCCTCAACGTGGCCTCGACCGCGGCGTTCCAGCCGGGTCCCGAGATGGCGGTGTACTACGCCACCAAGGCCTTCGTCCTCTCCTTCACCGAGGCCATCGCCGAAGAGCTCCGTGGCACCGGCGTGCGGGCGCTGGCCTTCTGCCCGGGAGCCTTCACCTCAGGGTTCCAGTCGACGGCCGGGATCGATCGCTCCTGGATGGTGCGGGGACGCAAGCTTCCCGACGCTCGCCAAACCGCCGCCCAGGCCTTGGCTGCGCTCGAGAGCCGCGACGTGGTCGCCGTGCCCGGTGCGCTCAACAAGGTCGGCGCCTTCTTGCCGCGCATCACCCCGAGGCCGGTGCTGCGTCGGGCCGTACACTTCATCCAGCGTGAGCCGGGGGGCGACTCGGCCAAGAACGCCAAGTAGGGAGGCGCAGATGGCAGAGCACTCAGAGGCGCTCGAGGCGATGTTCCACGAGACGCGAACCTTCCCGCCCTCGGCGGAGTTCGTCGCACAGGCCACTGCCACCCCTGAGCTCGTGGCTGCGGCCAACGCCGATCCTGAGGCCTTCTGGATCGAACAGGCCCGCACCCTTGCGTGGGAGACCCCCTTCACCCGGGGCCTCGAATGGGACGCACCCTTCGCCAAGTGGTTCGCCGACGGAACCCTCAATGCGAGTGTGAACTGTGTGGACCGCCACGTGGCAGCGGGCCGTGGCGACAAGGTGGCCATCCACTGGATCGGCGAACCCGAGGGCGAGCGGATCGACATCACCTATGCGAACCTGCTCGAGCGGGTCTCGAAGGCTGCCAACGCGCTCGAGGCCCTCGGCGTCAGCGAGGGTGACCGCGTCTGCATCTACCTGCCCATGATCCCTGAGGCGGTCGTGGCCATGCTGGCCTGCGCCCGCATCGGTGCGGCGCACTCGGTGGTCTTCGGCGGCTTCTCCGCCGAGGCCTTGGCCGATCGGATCAAGGACGCGGACTGCCGGATCGTGATCACCTCCGACGGTGGGTTCCGCCGGGGAGCACCCTCGGGGCTCAAGGTCCAGATCGATGAAGCCCTCACGCACTGCCCCGACGTCGATCGGGTCTTGGTGGTTCGTCGCACCGGCCAGGAGGTCGACTGGGTCGAGGGTCGTGACCACTGGTGGCACGAGGTGGTCGACACCCAGGACGCGCACCACGAGGCGAAGGCCTTCCCGGCCGAGCACCCTCTCTACATCATGTACACCTCGGGGACCACGGCGAAGCCCAAGGGGATCTTCCACACCACCGGTGGCTACCTCACCCACACCTCGGTCACGCACCGTTGGGTCTTCGACGTCAAGCCCGAGACCGACATCTGCTGGACTGCCGCCGACATCGGCTGGGTGACCGGGCACAGCTACATCGTCTACGGGCCCTTGGCCAACGGTGTGACCCAGGTCATGTACGAGGGCGTGCCCGATGCGGGCGGCCAGGACCGTTGGTGGCGCATCGTCGAGGAGCTCAAGGTCACCATCCTCTACTGCGCCCCCACGGCGATCCGCACCTTCATGAAGTGGGGCGAGCAGCTTCCTCGGGGACGCGACCTCTCCTCCCTGCGCCTCTTGGGCTCGGTGGGTGAACCCATCAACCCTGAAGCCTGGGTCTGGTACCACACCTACATCGGCGGTGGCCGCTGCCCGGTGGTCGACACCTGGTGGCAGACCGAGACCGGTGGAATCATGATCACGCCGCTTCCGGGCATCAACGACGCCAAGCCCGGTGCCGCGCAGCGTCCGTTCCCCGGCATCTCGGCCAACGTGGTCGATGACGAAGGCAAACCTGTCGCCAACGGCGAGGGTGGCTATCTCGTCATCGAGCAGCCCTGGCCGGGCATGCTGCGCGGCCTGTGGGGCGACCCGGAGCGCTACAAGGAGACCTACTGGTCTCGCTTCGAGGGTCGCTACTTCGCCGGTGACGGTGCCAAGCGCGACTCTGATGGAGACCTCTGGCTGCTCGGCCGGGTCGACGACGTGATGAACGTCTCAGGCCACCGTCTTTCGACAGCCGAGGTCGAACACGCCCTCGTGGGACATGAGGATGTGGCCGAGGCGGCGGTGGTCGGTGCCAGCGATGAGACGACGGGCCAGGCCGTGGTGGCCTTCGTGACCCTCAAGTCGAACTCCGCCCTCGCACAGGGTGGCGACGATCAGGCGATCATCGACCAGCTCCGAGCGCACGTGGCCAAGGTGATCAGCCCGATCGCCAAGCCCCGACAGATCTTCCTCACGCCCGATCTCCCCAAGACCCGTTCGGGAAAGATCATGCGGCGGCTCCTGCGGGACCTCGCCGAGCATCGTCAACTGGGGGACGTGACCACGCTCACGGATCCGGCGGTGGTCGAGATGATCAACGGCCTCATGGCCGATCACGCCAGCGCAGAGGACTGAGCACTCAACCCTCGGGATTGAGGGTGACTTCTTCGAGCGCTCCGGTGTCGACATCAAAGACGAAGCCGCGGATCTCGACCTGACGCAGCGCGGGCTCCTGGTTGAGACGACGTGCCGTGGCGCGGACGTTGTCTGCAGGGTCGGCGAAGGAGCCGAAGGCCATGAGGTTGGCCGAACCGGTCTCGGCGCTGATCTCCGAGCGGAGGGCTTCTTCGTCGAGGCCGTGGAGTCCGCAGTAGGTGTGGTGGATCAGCATGATGCGCTCGGTGCCGAGCTTGCGCTGCGAGAGGATCAACGAGCGCACCACGTCGTCGGTGGCGATGCCACCGGCGTTGCGGATGATGTGGGCTTCACCGAGGTCGAGTCCGAGTGCACCGAAGAGATCGAGACGTGAGTCCATACAGGTGACCACGGCCAGCTTGTCCTTCGGCTCGGTGGGCAGATGGGCGAGGCCGTGGCGCTCGACGTAGGAACGGTTGTGCGCAACCAGCTCGCTGATGGGATCCACGGACGCCTCCTTCGGTCTCGATGACAGGTCACTGAGACCCTAGCGACCCCGAAGCGGGACGAGGGCCGATGACTAACCTCGCAGCATGGAACTCCTCGGCACCATGCGACCCGATGCACCGCTCCTCGTGGTGGCGGTGCATCTTGAGGCGGAACACCTCCACACCGACCACCCGGTGTTGGTCTGCGGCGTCGGAAAGGTCGCCGCGTCGACGGCCCTGTTGAGCGCCTTGGCCCACACCCCGCGAGAGTTCTGGCCCTCGAAGGTGATCAACGTGGGCACCGCAGGAGCGCTCAAGGACGGGATGCTCGGCACGCACGTCATCGGTGAGGTCCATCAGCACGATCTCGATGGACGGGCCATCGCTGCACTGTGCGGGATCGACCCGACGCCCATGCTCTCGCTCGGCGAGGGCCCAGCTCTGGCCACGGGCGATGCCTTCATCTCCGACCCTGCGGACCGGCGGCGCCTAGCGGGAATGGCGGACCTCTGCGACATGGAGGGCTACGCCGTGGCTTCGGCGGCGACGAAGATCGGGCTGCCGGTCACGCTCGTCAAGCACGTCTCTGACGACGCAGACGAAGGAGCGGTGCGCACCTGGGTCGAGTCGGTCTCGGCCTGTTCCGAGGCGCTCGGCGTGTGGTTGAAGTCAAGTGAGGGCCTGGCCCTCATCGGAGGTTGAGGAATGGATCATCGACACACCCAAGAGGACCTGCGGACTCCTGCTCGTGAGCTGCGAGAACAGATCCCCGAGGTGCTCTCGGCCTTCTCGCATCTCTCGAAGGCCGCCATGGCCGAAGGGGCACTCGAGACGAAGACCAAGGAGCTCATCGCACTGGCGATCGCCATCACCCGGGAGTGCGACGGGTGTGTGGCTGCACACGCCAAGGGCGCGGTGCGCCACGGTGCGACTCGTGAAGAAGTGGCCGAGATGATCGGGGTGACCATCTTGATGAACGGTGGTCCCGGAACCGTGTGGGGCCCCCGTGCCCTCGAGGCCTTCGATCAGTTCTCAGAGGCGTCTTCGGCCTGAGCCCGACTCGCCTCCTCAGCGGCCAGGGAGGCCTTGGCGGCATCCGAGGGCTCGAAGAGTCCTCGAGGCCAGTCGTGGGTGGCGAGGACCACGTTGATCTCGGTGGCGTAGAGGAACAGCCGGGCTCCGAGGTTCAGCCAGAAGATGAGGCCGAGCACGATGGCGAAGAAGCCGTAGATCTCCGTGGTTCGGTGCAACTGGTGGCTGAGGAGGTAGCCGCCGATGTGTTCGAGCGCCGTCCAGCCGAGGGCTCCAAAGCAGGCGCCGGTGAGCAGTGCGCGCCATCTCGTCGACTTCGGCGCCAGGATCTTGAGGGCCACGAGGTAGGCACCGAGGTTGATCACCACGCCAGCGATGATCAGTGAAGGGGCGATGAATCGTGAATACTGCCGCAGCCACCCAGAGGTCGTGAATCCTGCGGCCACGCTGGTGCCGATCACGGCGACTCCGATGACCGCGAGGAGCAGCAGGCCGCGGCCGTTGCGGATCCAGAAGTTCGG
>CAWUMT010000031.1:0-9925 GCA_963923735.1 uncultured Acidimicrobiales bacterium | reverse complement strand
CACAAGGAGTATCGTCGGCAGCGCCAGATGTGTATAAGAGACAGGCGTGGTCTACCTCGACGCCGGCTCAGTGCTCGGCGGGACCTCGGCACCCTATTCGGACTTCGTCAGCCAGGGCGGCCAGAACATCCTCGTGCGCACCCAGGACGGCATCCACATCACGCCCCAAGGTGGCGATCTGCTTGCCCGCTACGTGATGGCCCAGCTCAAGGCTCGCTACGGAATTCCGCTTCCCTGAGGACTGGAGCTGAGGTGATCGCGGAGGGGTGAATAGGAGCGCTCGAGTCGGTTCTCTACCATTAGGCCTGTGGCGTGGCGATTTCTTCTTCAAGTAATACGCAAGAAGTTCCCCTTTTCGTTGGCCTTCTTCGTCGGAGCGCTCGTCATGAGTCTTGGTTGGCCAGCAGGCTCGGCTTCTGCCGCTAATCGGCCATTCTTGGTGTACGGAGATTCCCTGGTCACGCAGTCGCATTCGCAACTCGCGTTCCAATTAGGACTGTCTGGCATTCCCGCAGTAATCACTGACTTTCCTGGAACGGCTCTGTGCGATTGGATCCCCCAAATCAAGCTCGACGTCACTCGATCGTCCCCGTCATTGGTAGCGATTGAGTTCTTGGGGAACGCATCGACGCAATGCATGGCGCAGGCCGCCTCGCGCGGACAGGTCATCGAGAAGTATCGATCAGATCTGATTGCTCTTGGTGGGTGGCTCCACCAACGCAGAATTCGCCTTATGGTCCTCGGGGCACCGCCCGGACTCGTCCGGACCTCGGATCCAGAGGTCCTTCCTCGTTCGTGGACTGAGGGTGTGATCCCCGGTGGTTATGCACCCGACCCTCAGCCACTCCAAGTCATGTATCGCCAAGTCGTGGGGGAGCGGGCCGCATTGGGCTGGGAGATCACCTACTCCAACGTCGGCACGGCCGTTGCGGCCCAATCGGGGGGATGGACACGGGTGCTCCCATGCCTTCCGGTCGAAACGCCGGCAATGGGATGTTCTCCTCAGCATTTGATCTCAGTCCGCTCCTGGGACTTTCGCCATTTCGTAATTGCGTCGAATGGGTGGAGTTCGGGCGCATGGCGCTATGCGTTGGCGATCAAGGCAGCGCTTGCTGGCGTGGCGTGAGGCAGGGGGCAATCAGATTAACGGCCAGGGATACGGCGGGTAGGGGGCGTCCTCGTCGGGCTCAGGGAGTGCGCCGAGTTCGAGAAGATCACGGGCCCGACGTTGCGTGGCGGTCACCTCTGCCTCGCTGAGCAGGTCGATGAGCGCCGGGGGCACTTCGACGAGCAGCCGTTCGAGCCCGGCGCGCACCTCGTCGTCAAGGGGATCGCCGGCATAGTCCCAGATGACGGTGCGGACCTTGTCCTCCTCGTGGAAGCACAGGCCATGGTCGATCGCCCAGAGCGAACCTTCGGCGAGCAGGACGTGTCCTGACTTGCGATCCGAGTTGTTGGCCACCACGTCGAAGGCGGCGAGTGCCTTGAGCGTGCGCTCGTGCTGGGGATCCTCACGCAGGGTGAAGAAGTGCGCGGCGGGATCCTCCTCGACGTAGCGCTGGAGCGAGCCGGGCCCGGCGGGAAGGTCCTCTCGGGCGATGGTGAGGGGCACGAGGCCGAACCCGAGGTGCTCGCTGAGCACGGAGGCCGCCACCTCTCGTCGCCAGAGGCCTGCGGGGAAGTCCCACAGGGGGCGCTCGCCGGCCTCAGGCTTGTAGACCGCCAGCATCGAGTCGCCCTCGAGCTCGATGCGGACCAAGAAGGTCGCGTTCGACGAGTTGGAGAACCGGCCTTCGATCTCGACGGTTCCCCGGGTGAGCAGGTCGAGGTCGGATCCGCTCACGTCACCGGTGCGCGGTGTCCGTTCGTCCGCGGACAGTCGTGGCCACTCGGATCCAGTGGGAATCCGCAGAGTGGGCAGGGTGGCCGTCCGGCCTCCACGAGCATCGTGGCCCGAATGGCCCACGCTGCGGCCTGCTCCTTGCTCAGCGTGACGACGGCGCCATCGTCCTCGTCCTCACCGATGCCCTCGATGGTGAGCTCGACGGTGCCGGCCTCGTCGTCGATGGCCACCGAGAGGTTGCCGGCGACCAGATCGATGCCGTCATCAGGGGAGAGCACGAGGTCGAGCTCCTCGGGGAGATGGCCAGGGCGGCCCAACCCTTCGATGGCTCGGGTGAGATAGGTGGCGAGGACGGCCACCTGCTGCTTCTCGACCTTGACGGTGTAGTGCCGGTTGGCCTCGATCACCTGGAGGAGGAAGACCCGTGCGCCCACCTCGCCGATGGTGCCCACGCCGAAGCGGGTCGGGTGTTCGAAGCGTTCGACGCTCATGAGAGTTCCACCTTGAGAGATCCGGTCGTGTTCACGTTGAGCACCATGGGCCCATGCGCGGAGAGCACCAACGTCGAGACGGAGCACGGTGCGACGCTCAGGCGCTGGAACATGTCCAAGGGGGCTCCTGCGGCTTGGGAGAGCACCGCCTTGATGGGGTCCGCGTGGCTCACGAGGACGATCGACTTGCCCCGATGGGATGTTGCGAGTCGTTGGACCGTGTCCCAGGTTCGTGTGGCCATCTCCGCGAAGGACTCACCTTCGGGGAAGCGGAAGCTCGAGGGCGCGCTCTGGACGGTGCGCCACTCGGGCTTCTTCGTCAAGGCACTGAGCTGCTTGCCGGTCCAGGAGCCGAAGTCGCACTCTAAGAGACCCTTGTCGGTGACCACGCGGAGGCCAAGGGCCTTGGCGATGGGGGCTGCGGTCTGTCGGGTGCGCTCCAGGGGTGAGGCGTAGACCGCTACGGGCCGGGTGCCGAGCTCGGCGATCCGCTCGGCGGCAGCCTGGGCCTGCGCGCGGCCTTCTTCGGAGAGGTTGAGACCCTTGGCGCGCCCGGGGAGGACCTTGCCCGTCGAGGGCGTGCGGCCGTGGCGGACAAGGTAGACGGTGGTCACCTTGGGGTGTGCGCGAGGTGGTGGTGCCATGGTCGAGATCGTAGGGGCCCGAGCGGGCACCGAGACGCTCTCGTTAGGAGGCGCGCACCGGAATGCGGCGAGGTGCGGGATCGGCCGTCTCGGGCCACCGCTTGCGAGAGAGCTGGGAGAGCTTGGCCAGCAGGGCGAGTGCACCAGGGTCCTCGCTGCCGGGCCGGAGCTCAACCGCACCTTCAGACGCCATCTGGTCCAAGAGCGCCTTGCCCTGCTCGGTCCGCACGAGCACCAGCGTCCAGTCGTTCGATTCACCGATACCGCCGGTGGAGAGGTCGGCGTGCTCGGCGGCGAAGTCCGGGCAGTTCTTGCAGCCCTCGCGGGTGTAGGCGTGGCATTCCTTCAAGGGGACCTCGACGTAGCGCCCATCGCGGAGCCAGAGTTGGAAGACCCCCTTGATGTTCATCTTGACGATGTCCTCGCGCTTGACCCCGTAGTTCGGCTCGAAGAGTTCTTCGAAGATCGCGTCATCGAAGGTCTTCGAGCAGAGCAGCCCGATGGTCAGCCCGAGTCGGCGGGCGACCTTGCCGGCTCGACGAGCCTGCATCGCACCGGAGACCGAGGCCTGACATCCCATACCGACCAGTGCGAGACGCTCGAGCTTGGCCTCGGCTGCCTCAGGGTAGGAAAGCGTGTTGGCGCAGTAGGTGTAGCGAGACCCCGCGGTGGCGATCACGCCGGCACGGTCCGTCACGAGTGCCGGCTTGGTCCTCCAGGGGCCCTTTTCCTCGTCGAAGGCGGAGACCAGCGCGCCGTCGATGACGTCGTGCTCGAGCGCGTAGGTGAGCAGAGCCGAGACGAAGCCACCATCCTGGGCGACCTCGGCGAGCTCGGGGTCCGTCGTGCGGGCCAGCACGATGTCGAGGGTGACGCCGAAGACCTCGTCCTCATTGCGGGTCCGCTCGTGGCGATGCACGTCGATCTCCTCTTCCCAGGTGCGGAATCGAGGACAGGCTCGGGTGCACATGGTGCACCCCTTCTCACCGTGGGTGCAGTTGGAGCGATCACCGTCGATGTCGAGATGGAAGGGCTTGTAGACCCCGTTGGCGTCGTCATAGGACAGGACGTCATGCGGGCAGGCGATCACGCACCCGGCACATCCGGTGCAGAGGCCTCCAGTGACCACTTCGTTGAACAGTTCGGTCCATTGCGGCTTTTCTGCTGACACGGGATCGACCCTAGCCACCTCCTCCGAGCCGTGGAGGGAGCAGGTACCCTTCGGAGCCCATGCCCGAGATCCTTGAAATCGAGTACTACCGCCTCCTGGCAGAAGGGGCGTTGGACCGCGAGATCGAATCGGTTTGGGTCGACGAGCTCGCCAGCCGTGGGCTGGATCCCGGCGTCAACCTCCAGGCGATCCTTCCGGGTCTTTGCTTCGTCGAGGCCCGTCGCAAGGGCAAGCTCCTCCTCCTCGACACCGAAGGTCCCACGATGGGGATGCGCTTCGGGATGACCGGTGGTTTGCTGCTCGATGGCCTCGCGGGGATCGACAAGCTCGAATACGGGCCGGGGACTTATGAGGACAAGTGGATCAGGGCGCGCCTGACCTTCTGTGACGGCGGCCAGCTCATGCTGCACGATCCTCGACGCTTGGGCCGGGTGTCGCTGGACCCCGACGAAGCAGCACTCGGTCCCGATGCGCTGAGCTGCACGCTGCGGGAGTTCCGTGACGCACTCGCCGCTCGCGGGGAGGGCCCTGCGATTAAGGCGCGTCTGCTTGATCAGACCAAGATCGCGGGCATCGGCAACCTGTTAGCTGACGAGATGCTCTGGCGTGCCGGCATCGATCCACGACGTGGGTGTGCCACCCTGCGCGAGGACGAGGTCAAGGTCCTCCACCGCCACGTGCGCCGAGTCCTCGACCAGCTCTTCGAGCGCGGTGGCTCGCACACGGGTGATCACATGGAGGCTCGAGGCCCCAAGGGTCGGTGCCCGAGGGACGGCGCGCCGATGCATCGAGCAACCCTGGGTGGCAGGACCACCTGGTACTGCTCAGAACACCAGCACTAGGACCCGAGGCGGGTGGTCATTGCCGCCACTTCGATGCCTCGGTGGGCGAGACTGTCTCAATGAACATCGAGCATTTCTTGATCCAGAACGGTTATGTGGCCATTTTCTTCCTGGCCATCTTGGAGTCGGCGTGCATCCCGATCCCCTCTGAGGTCACCTTCGCCATCGCTGGCGCACTCTGCTCGACTGCATTCGTCTCGACCTTCCATGAGACCCACGTGCTCAATCTCGGAGTCGTGATCGTCTTGGGTGTCGTCGGTTCGGTGATCGGGTCGTACATCGCCTACATCGTCGGGCGGACCGGAGGCCGAGCCTTCGTGGACCGCTGGGGCAAGTACGTCCTGTTGTCCCACGCGGACCTCGACAAGTCCGAGAGCTGGTTCAAGAAGCGCGGTGGTCTCACCGTGCTGCTCGGCCGGGTGATCCCTGTCGTGCGGACCTTCATCTCCTTCCCAGCGGGCATGGCGGAGATGAACCCCGCGTCGTTCGGCATCTTCACCACCATCGGGGTGACCGCCTGGGTCTCGTTGCTGACCGTGCTCGGGTACAACTTCGGCGGGCAGTATCAGAAGTGGACCAAGGGGATCTCCTGGGCCGGGTACCTGATCGTGATCGCCGTGATCATGGTGATCGGCGTCTTCATCTGGCACCGCTATCAAGCAGTGAAGAAGGAGACGCGCGGTCGCCACGCGCGCCGCGATTCTTAATCGATTCTTCGAAACGTGCACTCCTGAGGTGAAGGAGGTTCCCTAGCGTGGCCTCCCATGACCTCCGCCTTCCAGCCACCAGCTGACCCCCTCGTCGTCGAAGGCGCTGTCGACGAGCAGCCCCTCGGTTCGAGCCGACGTGATCTGTGGATCGAGATCGGCATCGCCGTGGCGATCTTCATCGCCTTCTGTGTGATCGTCCTGGCAAAGGCGACCTCGATGATGGAGCCGGACGACTACGCCTATCGCGGCGCGATCGCCTCGCTGGCCCAAGGCCATCTCGAGCTCACCACTGCGCAGTACAAGGCGCTCTCCGCGCAGCTCGGTGGCATCCAGCAATGGACGCAACTTCCCAACGGCCGGTGGATGAGTGAGAAGAACCCCGGCTATCCCTTCTATGCGGTCTGGTTCTGGTGGGCCCACGCGCTGCGCTTCGCCCCGCTGTTCGCCGGTGGCCTCGCCTCGGTGTCCCTGTTCGTGGCCGCCCGCAAGTGGCTCGGCAAGTGGGCTGGTGCGATCAGTGTGGCCTTCTTCCTCGGCTCAGGGCTTGCCTTGGCGTTCGCCTATCGCGCCACGATGCCGACGTTCACCGATGCGGCCTTCCTCGCGGCGGGAGCCGGTGCGATCCTCTGGGCCCTGCTCTCGCCTGAGGTGACCTGGCGGCGGCGCACCAGTATCGGGCTCCTTGGTTTCGTGGCCATGGAGTGGGCGGTGTTCATGCGCTACACCGACCTCGTCGTCTTGGGCGTGGCCATCGTGGCCGTGTTCTGCGCCTGGCGGCCTGCTCGACTCAAGGGATCCACGCTGTGGTGGTGGCTGGGTTCTGTCGGTGTCTTCGGTGCGATGGTGCTCATCTTCGACTGGGCGGTCTACGGCAGTCCCACCAAGACCGGTTATGCCAACGGGGAGATCACCTTCTCGATCCACTCGATCATCCCCAATCTCAAGCACATGCCCGAGCTGCTGTTCCGCTCGGTCCCCGCCATGGTGGTGGCGGCCGCTGCGGTGATCTGGATGGCCGTCCGCCTCGTTCGCTCACGCTTGTCGAGCTCGATGAAGAACGACGCCAAGGACCGGGCTCGTCGTGACGGGCTGATCGGTGGGTTCCTGGCCCTCGGATGGTTGGGTCTGTGGGGTCTGTACTCCGCCTACACCTGGACGGTGCAGATAGGGGGAGGCCCGAACGGTGGGACGCGCCCGAACGGAGGTTTCCCTCCGGGGGGCTTCGGCACCACGACCACGCTTCCCTCCGCCGCCACCAAGGCGGCGGCGACCCTCCATCAGGCGGTGCTCACGGCCACGTCGAATGCACCCGGAGGATTCCCGGGCGGCGGCATAGGTGGCGGAGGTGGCTCGATCCACCTGGTGCGCTTCTACGTGCCCGCCATCGGACTCATCGCGCTGTTGGCCACCTGGTTCGTCATGCAGCTGCCTCGCTGGCTGGCTCCTGTGCTGCCGGCCATCGCCCTCGTCGCCGCCGTCGGTTCCTTCCACACCCTCACTGCGGAGGGCGGCATGGGTGGGTTCCCTGGCGGTCGCGGCAACCAGTCGGTCCCCTCGGGTGGCGCGAACACCCCTGGCCGGGGCATCCCGCCAGCGAACGGCTCGGGACCCGATGGCCTGCGCAACGGGACGATGCCCGACGGGCTGCCGCCGGGGGATGGGCGCGGTTCATTCGGCCCACCGGGTCTTCGAAACGGCACCATGCCCGACGGGAGGCCGCCGGGTCAGTAGCGAGGGCGCTCAGCCCTGGGCGACCTCGAGGACCTTGGCGGCGTGGCCGTCAGCCTTGACCGAGTACCAGGCCTTCTCGATCTTGCCCTTCTCGTCGATCAGGAAGGTTGAGCGGATCACGCCGACCACCTTCTTGCCGTACATCATCTTCTCGCCGAAGGCGCCGTACTTCTCCATGACCTTCTTGTCCGGGTCACTGAGCAGCGGGAACTTGAGCTTGTATTTGGTCCGGAACTTCACGTGGGCCTCGGCCTTGTCGGGGGAGATGCCGATGACGGCGACCTCCGCCTTGGCGAACGCGCGGAGGTTGTCGTTGAACTGACACGCCTCCTTGGTGCATCCCGGGGTGTCGTCCTTTGGGTAGAAGTACACGACGACCTTCTGGCCCTTGAAGTCCTTGAGCGAGACAGCCTTGCCGTCCTGGTCGTTGAGCGTGAAAGCGGGGGCGGTCTTGCCCTCTTCGAGTCGTGCCATGTCCATCTTCTCTTTCGGGGGATCGAGCTGTACTCAAGCGACTCTACGATGCGCGAGCCATGGCCGTTCTCAGACTTAGGGAAGACTCCGAACGATGCAAGAGGCGGCCGGTGAAGAGATTGAAGTTACGCCAATACGCCAGTGGCGCATCCCCACGATGCATTCGATGAAGATTGTTGTGTTCGTCGAACAATTCTCGGGCTCTTGCAGGCCATGTTTGATCGCCGCGGCCATCTCAAGGACTGGCGGCTTCAGTTATCGCGAAGGAATCTGAGCTCCTCGGTGAATTGATCTTTGAACCAAGACAGCCATTTCCGGTCGACTTCGCGGAGGATGGGTCGCTCAACCGTGCCCAACTCCTCATGATTCACCTGCGGGGCAACCATGGGCTCAACGCTAATTGGAGGATGTGGCGAAGAAAAGAGGGTCAGATCCCTTCAGGCGAGCCAGCGAATCGTCGCCACTGGCCCTCTTGGAGGGGTAGCCTTTGTATTGGCGGTTCCGCACACGGCGGAGGTGACCGGGGCCCTCTCCCTTTTCTCTTCACTGGTTCTGGGCCCAACCAACCACGGAAGCAGGAACATGACGGAGACCCCTCCCGCTGCGGCGACCTCTGAGGTCGCGCAGGAAGACACCTACGGCACCGAGCACACCTTCGAGTCCCTCGGCATCGAGATGCGGCTTTGTAAGGCACTGGCTGATCAGGGCATCACTACGGCCTTCCCGATCCAGGCCATGACGATCTCCGACGCGCTGGCCGGTCGCGACGTCTGCGGCAAGGCCAAGACCGGTTCGGGTAAAACCCTCGGCTTCGGCCTTCCCATGCTCCAGCGCATCGCCGCCGAGCTCGCCGGCCCTGATGTCCAGGTGAATCAGCTCGATGGTGGACCCGCACACCCCCGAGGCCTCGTGTTGCTGCCGACCCGAGAGCTCGCCGTCCAGGTCCATGAGGTGCTCGGCACCCTCGGCGACGCCCTCGGTCTGCGCGTGGTCGCCGTCTACGGCGGCGCCGACATCGAGAAGCAGATCAAGCAGCTCAAGAAGGGCTGTGAACTCATCATCGCCACACCAGGTCGGCTGATCGACCTCGGCGACCGCGGAGAGCTTCGGGTCGATGAGCTCGACGTGCTCGTCCTCGACGAGGCCGACCGCATGGCCGACATGGGCTTCATGCCCCAGGTCGAGTGGGTGCTGCGTCGCCTCCAGGGGCCGCACCAGACCCTGTTGTTCTCGGCCACCTTGGACGGTGCGATCGACCGGCTGGTCAGCCGCTATCTGACCGACCCGGTCTTCCATGAGGTCAAGTCCGACACCCAGACCGTGGCCAACATGCGCCACCACTTCTTCCAGGTCCACCAGATGGACAAGGTGAAGGTGGCGGCCAACATCGTCAAGCACTACGACAAGGCGATCCTGTTCTGCCGCACCAAGCGCGGCTGCGACAAGGTGGTCGAGAACCTCGAGAAGCTCGGAGTCCACTCCGCTGCAATTCACGGCGATCTGCGTCAGCAGCAGCGTGAGAAGGCGCTCGCCGACTTCTCCTCCGACAAGCTCCACGTGCTCGTGGCCACCGACGTCGCTGCGCGTGGTCTGCACATCGACGGGGTCGACGTGGTCATCCACTACGACCCGCCCGAGGACGAGAAGGCCTACCTGCACCGCTCCGGACGCACCGCCCGTGCAGGCTCCGAGGGCGTCGTGGTCTCGCTTCTGCTGTGGAACCAGCTGGTTGAGGCAGAGGTCATCCAACGCCGCCTGGCGATGCGCATCCCGATCGTTGAGATCTTCTCGAACAACAAATGCCTGGCCGAGCTCGGCACCTGGGAAGCCGATCCGGCCGACTCGGTCCTGTGAGCAAGAAGGCCCGCACGGCTGCGGCGACGGAGCCGACGCTCGAGCTGGTCGATCCTGCTGAGGGGGTTTCGAAGGTCCTCGTCATCACCGCCCACCCCGACGACGTGGACTTCGGCGCGGCGGGCACCGTTGCTCGGCTCACGACCTCGGGCGTGGAAGTCTGTC
>CAWUMT010000030.1:0-10586 GCA_963923735.1 uncultured Acidimicrobiales bacterium | reverse complement strand
AAGAGACAGATCATGGGCCTCGTGGTCCGGTCGATGAAGGGCAAGTTCGAGGGTGGCAACTGGTACCAGCTCCACCTGAGCCGTCTCTGGACGATGTGGGTGGGCATCAGCTCGGCGATCCTCGCCGTGGTCGCGGTGGCCTTCGCTTAGATCCACTCGGCAAATCGAGTTCGACAGGTGCCCCGGCGGAAACGCCGGGGCACCGTCGCGTCCGGGGGCGATTCCCCCTGTCGAACGCAGAGGGACTCTGGTAACCTGACCATCTGAACCGTGAAGCGGGTCCTGTGAGGCTCGTACGGTCTGGAGGAGCAATGGCAGAACGTGAGCGTGGACACACGCGGCCCTTGGGGTCGGTGTTCGTCCCCCATGCCGAGATCCTCACCTCTGACGACCTGACCCGAGCGCTGACGCGCATGGCTCATGAGATTGTCGAGCGGAACCACGGCCTCGGCAATGTCGTCCTCGTCGGTCTCCAGACCGGGGGAGTGGTCATCGCCGAACGCCTGGCCGAGCTGCTCATCGAGATCGAGGGGGCTGCACCGCAGGTCGGAAGCCTCGACGTGGCCTTCTATCGCGATGACCTCGGCTTGCGACCGGTGCTGCCAGAGGCAGCCACTGAGATCCCCTGCGACCTCGGTGGACGAGTCGTGGTGCTCGTCGATGACGTGCTCTTCACGGGCCGGACGGTACGAGCCGCCCTCAACGCCCTCAGCGACTTCGGACGAGCGGCCCAGATCCAGCTTGCGGTCGTGGTCGATCGTGGACATCGAGAGCTGCCCATTCGCCCCGACTTCGTGGGCAAGAACCTGCCCACTGCTCGCGAGGAGATGGTGGATGTCTCGCTCGACGGCGTGGTGCTTGGCCGGCTGGAGGCCCGATGAGCTCGCTGGTCGGACAGCACCTCTTGTCCATCGCCGATCTGGGCACCGAGGGTCTGGTGGAGGTCCTCGAAGTCGCCGAGTCCTTCTGTGAGGTGGAGCGACGCTCCATGCGCAAGGTCCCGACCCTCAAGGGCAAGGTCGTGGCCTCGCTCTTCTTCGAAGAGTCCACCCGGACCCGTCTGAGCTTCGAGACCGCGGCCAAGCGACTCTCCGCCGACGTGCTCTCCTTGGCGGTGGCATCGAGTTCGGTCAAGAAGGGCGAGTCCCTCCGCGACACGGTGGCCACCATCGACGCCATGGGCATCGATGCGGTGATCCTTCGCCACCGCTCTGCGGGGGCACCTCACCAGGTGGCGGGATGGCTTGAGAGCGCACGCGTGCTCAACGCAGGTGATGGAGCCCACGAGCACCCCACTCAAGCCCTGATCGATCTGCTCACCGTCCGTCAGGCCCAGGCCGAGCGTCGCGGTGTGGTCGCCGAAGGGACGGGCCTGAGCCTGCTCGACGGCCTTGAGGTCCTGATCATCGGAGACCTGCGCCACTCCCGGGTGGCTCGCTCACAGATGCTGGCCTATTGCCTGGCCGGCGCGCGGGTACGGATCGCTGCCCCCGGAACGCTGCTGCCTCCTCACGCAGGCGAGCTTGGCGTCGAAGTGGTCGAGAATCTCGACGAAGCGTTGCGAACCGCAGACGTGGTCTCAGTGTTGCGGATGCAGGAGGAGCGTGGGTCGGGTTCCTTCGTGCCCACCCTTCATGAGTTCACCGCCACCTACGGCATGACCGCCGCTCGGGCTGGCCTCCTCAAGGAGGGTGCGGTGATCACCCATCCGGGGCCCATGGTCCGCGGCGTGGAGATCGCCTCGGTCGTGGCCGACGACCCGCGCTGTCTTGCGCTGCGCCAGGTAGCCAACGGCGTGCCCGTGCGCATGGCGGCACTGTTCCTCTCCCTCTCAACCTCAACCTCGGCGGTGTTCGATGACTGACCAGCTGCTCATTCACGGCGGAACGGTGGTGGGCCCCTCGGGCACCCAGCGCGCCGATGTCCTCGTGCTCGACGGCGTGATCGCCGCCGTGGGCACCGACCTCCAGGCTCCCGAGGGAACCACCGTGCTCGATGCGGAAGGGTGCTGGGTGGGCCCGGGCCTCGTCGACCTGCACACGCATCTGCGCGAGCCGGGCGGCGAAGAAGCCGAGACCGTCGAGTCGGGCTGTCGCGCTGCCGCCATGGGTGGCTACACCGCAGTGGTGGCCATGCCCAACACCATCCCGGCAGCAGATTCGCCAGCGGTGGTCAACCTCGTACTCACCCTCGGGCGGGCGACCCCCCTCGACGTGCTGCCTGCGGGTGCGATCACGGTCGGACGCCTCGGTGAGCGGCTCGCACCCATGGCGGAGATGGCCGCGCTCGGGGTGACGATCTTCACCGACGACGGCACGGGGGTCCAGGACGCAGGACTCATGCGCCGGGCCATGGAATACGGCCGAGGCCTCAACGTGACCTTGGCCGAGCACTGCGAGGACGAGTCCCTGGCGGCTGGCGGGTGCATGAATGAGTCGCTCGTCTCGGTACGACTCGGACTCCCCGGTCGCCCCGCACTGGCCGAAGAGGCCATGGTGGCCCGCGACCTGCTGCTCGCCGAGGACACCGGTGCGAGCCTCCACCTGCTGCACCTCTCGACGGCACGCTCCGTCGAGCTGCTCCTGGCGGCGAGAGCCCGCGGTGTGCACGCCACGGCTGAGGTCGCTCCTCACCACCTGATCCTCACCGAGGAGCTCTGTGCCACCTACGACACCGTCTACAAGGTGCACCCTCCCTTGCGAGGTGAAGCCGACGTGATCGCCCTGCGTGCCGCTTTGGCGAACGGAGCACTCGATGCGGTGGCCACCGACCACGCCCCGCACCCCCAAGAGGCCAAGGATCGTCCCTTCGACGAGGCCTCTCCGGGCATGCTCGGCCTCGAGCAGGCGATCGCCCTGACGATCGAGGCCCTCGGCGGCGCCGAGGCAGATCCGGTGCGGGTCTTCGAGGTTCTGAGCCGCACCCCGGCCCGGATCGCAGGGTTGCAAGCTGCGGATCCTCGGGTGGGTGGATTCTCCGCACATGGTGGCGACCTGATCGCGGGGGAGGACGCCAACCTCTGTGTGATCGACCCTTCTGCACGACCGGTGGTGGATCCGGCCAGGTTGCAGAGCCGCTCGAGCAACACCCCCTATGCGGGACGGACCCTCTTAGCCGGTGTGCGCCACACCATCGCCAAGGGTCGGGCCGTGGTGATCGACGGGGAGCTCGCATGATCCGACCCTTCGCCCATCTGGTCCTGAGCGACGGCACCGTCTTCGAAGGCGAGGCCGCCGGCTCGCTGCTCGCGGGTGGGATCGCCACTGGTGAGGCCGTCTTCAACACCGCGCTGAGCGGGTATCAGGAAGTCATCACTGATCCGTCCTACGCCGGGCAGATGGTGGCCTTCACCTATCCGCACATCGGGAACTACGGCATCACCCCGCTTGATGACGAGTCGCGGGCCACGTTCCTCTCCGGGGTCATCGTGCGTGACCTGCCCCCACTGCACTCGAATTGGCGCTCGACGAGCGACCTCGAGGCGTTCCTGGTCGCCAACGGCGTCCCGGCGATCACCGGCATCGACACCCGGCGTCTGACGAGGCACCTGCGAGAGCACGGAGCGCTTCCCTGCGCGATAGGAACCGGTCCCCTCGACGAGTTGACCGCAGCCGCGGCCAGCGCGCGGGGCACCGACGGGATGGATCTGGCCACCGTGGTCTCCACGCCCGAGGCCTACCAGGTCGGCGAGGGCCCACTGCGGGTGGTCTGCCTGGACCTCGGCGTCAAGCGCACGATCCTGGCGCACCTCGGAACCTTCGCCACCGTCGAGGTCGTGCCGGCCACCACCACGGCGGACGAGATCCTGAGCCTGGATCCTGACGGGATCTTCCTCTCGAACGGGCCCGGTGACCCCGGCGCCCTCGACGCAGTGGCCCGGACGGTGAGTGCGCTCATCGGCGCACGGCCGCTGCTCGGGATCTGCCTCGGCCACCAGGTGCTCGCCGGGGCGCTCGGCGGGGAGACCTACAAGCTGCCCTTCGGACACCACGGATCGAACCATCCGGTGAAGAACCTGAGCACCGGCCACGTCGAGATCACCGCCCAGAACCACAACTACGCCGTGGTCGAGGGAACCGTGCCCGGAGCGGTAGTCACCCACGTGAACCTCAACGATGGCGTGATCGAGGGCATCGCCATCGAGGCCGCCGACGCCGTGAGCGTCCAGCACCACCCCGAGGCCGGCCCCGGTCCTCACGACGCCAGTTACCTGTTCGACGACTTCGCCCGGCGCATCGCTGCGGCCAAGGGAGCCTGATGCCACGCCGCGACGATCTCACCACGATCCTGGTCATCGGGTCCGGGCCGATCATCATCGGCCAGGCCTGCGAGTTCGACTACTCAGGCACCCAGGCCTGCCGGGTGCTGCGCCAAGAGGGCTACCGAGTGGTCCTGGCCAACTCGAACCCCGCCACGATCATGACGGACCCGGCCACGGCCGATGCGATCTACGTCGAGCCCCTCGACGCGGAGGTCCTCGAGGCCATCATCGCCAAGGAGCGGCCTGACGCCGTGCTCCCGACCCTCGGTGGCCAGACGGCGCTGAACCTGACCATGCAGCTCGTCGAGCGTGGCACCCTCGAGCGCTACGAGGTCGAGGTGATCGGGGCGCGTCCCGAAGCCATCGAGACGGCAGAGGACCGGGACAAGTTCAAGGCCGCCATGGAGGAGATCGGCCTGGCCGTGCCTCGCTCCGGCTTCGCCCACGACCTGGCCGAGGCCATCGACATCGCCGAGGAGATCGGCTTCCCGATCATGGTCCGCCCCTCCTTCATCCTCGGCGGCCAGGGCACTGGCATCGCCAAGGACCGCGTGGCCTTCGAGCAGCTGGCTCAGGAGGGCATCGCCGCCTCACCGGTCTCCCAGATCCTCGTCGAGCAGTCCATCGCCGGATGGAAGGAATACGAGCTCGAGGTCATGCGCGATGCAGCGGACAACTGCGTCATCGTCTGCTCGATCGAGAACGTGGATCCCATGGGCGTGCACACCGGTGACTCGATCACCGTCGCTCCGGCCCAGACGCTTTCGGATGTCGAGTACCAGGCCATGCGTGACGACGCCTTCGCCGTGCTGCGCCGGGTCGGCGTGGAGACCGGTGGATCGAACGTGCAGTTCGCGGTGAACCCCGAGAACGGGGATCGCATCGTGATCGAGATGAACCCCCGGGTCTCGCGCTCGAGCGCGCTGGCCTCGAAGGCCACGGGCTTCCCGATCGCCAAGATCGCCGCCCGCCTCGCTGTGGGCTATCGCCTCGATGAGATCACCAACGACATCACCCGGGCCACCCCCGCGTCGTTCGAACCGACCATCGACTACGTGGTGACCAAGATCCCGCGCTGGGCCTTCGAGAAGCTGCCCGGTGCCGACGGCATCCTGGGTACGCGCATGCAGTCGGTGGGCGAGGTGATGGCCATCGGCCGCACCTTCCCCGAATCGCTGCAGAAGGCGTTCCGCTCGCTCGAGCAGGGACGCGCCGGCCTGGTCCAGGCAGCGCACGAGCCCGCCTCGATCGGGCTCAGCGACGCCGAGCTGCTCGAGCTCTGCGACGTGCCGACCCCGGAGCGGCTGTTCCTCGTGGCCGATGCGCTGCGGCGGGGCCTGAGCGTGGCGGAGATCTTCGCCGCCACCAAGATCGACCCCTGGTTCCTCTCCCAGATGCAGCTGATCTGTGAAGAGGCCGAGCATCTCCTGGCCATCGGCGAGGCGGGCCTCGAGCGCGCTGAGCTGCGTCGGGCCAAGCGTCTGGGGTTCTCTGACGTCCAGCTCGCCGAGCTCTGTGGCGTCGACGTCTTGGAAGTCGAGCACGCACGGCTGATCCACGGGGTCAACCCCACTTTCAAGACGGTGGACACCTGTGCGGCCGAGTTCGAGGCTTACACCCCGTATCACTTCGGCACCTTCGAAGACGAGGACGAGGTCGAGCCTTCCGAGGCGGAGCGGATCATCATCCTGGGCTCAGGTCCCAACCGGATCGGCCAGGGCATCGAGTTCGACTACTGCTGCGTGCACGCCTCGATGACGCTTCGGGCCGCGGGCTACGAGACGATCATGATCAACTGCAACCCCGAGACGGTCTCGACGGACTACGACACCTCGAGTCGCCTCTACTTCGAACCGCTGACCCGAGAGGACGTCCTCGGCATCATCGCCGCCGAGCAGCGCAACTCGGTGGGTGCGGGTCGATTGAAGGGGGTCATCGTCTCGCTCGGAGGCCAGACCCCGCTCAAGCTGGCCCATGACATCGACCCCGCACTGGTGCTCGGCACCCCGCCGGCATCGATCGACCTGGCCGAGGACCGCCAGGCCTTCAACGACCTGCTGGCCGAGCTCAAGATGGCCCAGCCTCCCGGCGGTACGGTGACGACCAAGGCCGAGGCACTGGCCATGGCCAAGTCGATCGGGTACCCGGTTCTGGTGCGCCCGTCCTACGTGCTCGGTGGCCGGGCCATGGAGATCGTCTACGACGACGCCGCACTCGGCACGGCCATGGACGGCCTGCTCGGAGGTGCGTTGGCCCGCGAGGGTGGCGTCTCTGAGGAGCGGCCCATCCTGATCGATCGCTTCTTGGAAGAGGCCATCGAGGTCGACGTCGATGCGGTGCGCGATGCGACGGGCGACAAGATGATCGGCGGAGTCATGGAGCACGTCGAAGAGGCCGGCGTGCACTCAGGTGACTCGGCCTGTGCGCTGCCCCCACAAAGCCTTGCGCCTGAGGTCGTCGCCACGCTCGAGGACTGGTCCCTTCGTCTGGCCGAGGCCTTGGGCGTGGTCGGTCTGCTCAACGTGCAGTATGCGGTCAAGGACGGCGAGGTGTTCGTGATCGAGGCCAACCCACGCGCCTCGCGCACCGTGCCCTTCGTGGCCAAGGCCACCGGCGTCCCTCTGGCTGCCATCGCCGCACGGGTGATGGCCGGCGCCACGCTCGCCGAGCTGCGAGCCGAGGGGATGGCACCGGTGACTCAGGTGCGTCCCAACCACGTCAGCGTCAAAGAAGCCGTCCTGCCCTTCTCGAGGTTCCCCGGGGTCGACACGCTGCTCGGCCCCGAGATGCGTTCGACCGGAGAGGTCATGGGAGTCGATCGGACCTTCGGGCTGGCCTTCGCCAAGTCGCAGATGGCCGCCGGGGCGCGCTTGCCGATGGAGGGCTGTGTGTTCTTCTCTCTGGCCGATCGGGACAAGACCCAAGGGGCCGAGGTGGCCAAGGCGTTCGCCGAGCTCGGCTTCGAGCTGGCCGCCACGCTCGGGACGGCCGGGTTCCTCCGCGACCAGGGCCTCGAGGTGACCCACCTCGTGGCCAAGGTGGGCGAGGGGTCGGTGGCTGCAGATGCGGTGGACCTGATCGCCGAGGCCAAGGTCCAGATGGTCATCAACACGCCTCGAGGGCGTGGGCCGCGTGCAGACGGTGCGCACATCCGGGCCGCCTGTGTCGAGCACGGTGTTCCCTGTCTGACCACCCTTTCGGCGGCCCGTGCCGCGGCCCAGGGGATCGCGGACTGGAAGAGCCATCCGCTCGAGGTCGCCACCCTGCAGGAACTCCACGAGGGCTCGCGCGCCTGATGGCTCGATCGGGCCCGTCCACGGCCACCTCGGTGGGAGCCCTTCGGCTCCGTGCTGCGGTGATGACGGCCTCGGGAACGGCTGGTCACGGCGACGAGCTCGGTGCCTACGGCCCGCTCGACGCGCTGGGCGCGGTGGTGGTCAAGTCTCTCTCGGCGGATCCCTGGCCGGGCAATCCGGCCCCTCGTCTCGCACCCCTCGAGATCGGGATGCTCAACAGCGTGGGACTCCAGGGCCCGGGGCTGGCCGCGTGGCTCGAGGAGGACCTGCCACGCCTCCGTGCGTCGGGAGCGACGGTGGTCGTCTCGATCTGGGGTCGCACCCTCGAGGACTATGCCCGAGCCGGCGCGCTTCTGGTCGGGGCCGAGGTCGATGCGATCGAGGTCAACGTGAGCTGTCCGAACTTGGAAGACCGCTCGAAGATGTTCGCCCACTCCGCCGAGGCAACCAAGGCCGCCCTTAGCGCGGTCGGCGGCAGCATCCCGCGGTGGGCCAAGCTCAGCCCCAACACCCATGAGCTCGTCGAGATCGCCCATGCAGCGGTCGAAGGTGGTGCCGATGCGCTCACCTTGGCCAACACGGTCCTCGGGATGGCCATCGACGTCGAGGAACGCGCCGTGCGCCTCGGTGGGCGTGGGGGAGGGGTCTCGGGCCCCGGCATCCATCCCGTCGCCGTGCGTGCGGTCTACGAGTGCCATGCCGCATTGCCCGAGGTGCCGATCATCGGCGTCGGCGGGGTGAGCCGCGGGATCGACGCCGTCGAGTTCCTCATGGCGGGTGCGAGTGCGGTCCAGGTGGGAACCGCGACCTTGGCCGAGCCGCGCGCACCATGGCGGATCGAACGGGAGCTGTCGAAGTGGATGGCGCGCCACGGCGTCGCCTCGGTGGCCGAGTTGATCGGAGTGGCTCATGGCTGAACCCTTTGGAGCGCGACTGCTTGCGCGGGTGGCAGTGACCTCGCCGTTGTGCGTGGGCCTCGACCCCTCTTCAGGCCTCCTTGCCAAGTGGGGCCTCGAGGACTCCGCCGAAGGAGTCGAGGCGATGTCTCGCACCACCCTCGAGGCCGTCGCAGAGGTGGCCGCCGCGGTCAAGCCTCAGGTCGCCTACTTCGAGCGTCATGGCTCCCAAGGGATCGCGGCCCTCGAGCGGGTGATCGCTGAGGCTCGCAGTGCCGGTCTGCTCGTGGTGGCCGATGCCAAGCGGGGGGACATCGACGCCACCATGGCCGCCTATGGAGAGGCATGGCTGGCCGACTCGAGCCCTCTGGCCGCCGATGCCCTCACGGTGACGGCCTATCTGGGCCTCGGCGCCATGAGCCAGGTCGCTGAGCTGGCTCGAGCCACGGGGCGGGGACTGTTCTGTGTGGTGGCCAGCTCGAATCCCGAGGGCCGTGGGCTCCAGGAGGCCACGACGGCGACCGGGCGGCGGGTCGAAGAGCAGCTGCTCGAGGAGCTGGCGGCGTGGAATGCAGCAGAGGTCAACGAGGGTGCCGCCGTCGGATCCTTCGGTGCAGTGGTCGGCGCCACGCGCACCGCCGGGACGCTCGCACTCGGTTCTCTCAACGGTCCCTACCTCGTCCCTGGTGTCGGCGCGCAGGGTGCGACGGCCAAGGACGTCGGCGCACTCTTCTCTCAGGTCGCGCCCCACAGCGTGCTCGTCAACGCCTCTCGTTCGATCTTGGCCGAGGGGCCTGACGCCGGCGCAGTCCGAAGGGCGGCTTCGGCGCTCGGTGGGGAACTGAGCGACGCGCTGCACTGAATTGGGGGAGGGCAACCTGGGGTGCACGCTCGCCCGGGAGGACGCCGCAGCCCACTGCTAGGGTTCGGCCCATGCCGACCCCGCCGTCGCTGAGTCCCGAGCAGCGAGCTCTCGCTCTGGAGAAGGCCACACGCGTCCGCAAGGAACGCGCCGAGGTCAAGCGCGAACTCAAGGACGGAGCGACGAGCCTGTCCGCAGTGCTCGAGCGCGCGGAGCGCTCCGAGGCCATCGCCAAGATGCGCGTGCTTGCGCTGCTCGAGGCCCTGCCGGCGATGGGCAAGATCAAGGCGCGTCGTCTGCTCGATCAGGTGGGGATCTCCGAGGCCCGGCGAGTCCAGGGCCTCGGCGCGAACCAACGGGCCGAGCTCCTCCGCATCGTGGGGTCCTGAGTTCCATGTCCTCGGACGGCTCGATCATCGTCCTGATCGGTCCAGGGGGGACCGGCAAGGGGACGGTGGCCGCCCGGGTGGTCGACGCCGATGAGGCCCTGTGGCTGTCGAGGTCCTGGACCACGCGCACCCCTCGGGAGGGAGAGCACCCTGAGGCCTACGTCTTCGTCAATGAAGAGCAGTTCTTGGCCCATGCCGATGCCGGCGGATTCCTCGAATATGCCGAGTTTCTGGGAAATCTCTATGGAACCCCCATGCCCGACGTCACCGATGGACAGGACGTCCTCCTCGAGATCGAGCTTCAGGGGGCCCGTCAGGTCCTCGAGCGGAACCCGCAAGCCCGGGTGATTCTGCTGGTTCCGCCCTCTGAGCAGGTCCAGGCGGACCGGCTCCGAGGCCGGGGGGACCCCGAGCACCATGTGGCCTCGAGGCTGGAGAAAGGGCGCCAGGAACTCGAAGAAGGCCGGCTTCTGGCCCATCATGAGGTGGTCAATGACGACCTCGAGATAGCGGTGGCCGAGGTGCTCGGTATAGTGGAGGACCTTCGGCGGCAACGGTCCGCTGAGTAACCCCGGCTTCTAGGAGCACCGATGCCCGCCAAGCGCGCCACTCTCATGGACCCCCCGATCGAGGAGCTCCTCGACAAGGTCGACTCGAAGTTCACCCTCGTCACCCTCGGCGCCAAGCGCGCCCGGGAGATCAACGCGTACTACCACGGCCTCGGCGAGGTCCTCGGTCAGGTCATCCCGCCGCAGGTCACCTCGGTCTCGGGCAAGCCGCTCTCCATCGCATTCGAAGAGGTGGCCGCCTCCAAGGTGACCTACCACCACCCCACCGAAGAGGAGCTCGCCGCCGAGGCCGCTGCCGCAGCCGACGCTGCCG
>CAWUMT010000029.1:0-10742 GCA_963923735.1 uncultured Acidimicrobiales bacterium | reverse complement strand
TCTGGGCCCCGGGTGCAGCGTCCTACCCGATCACCGCCCAGTCCTGGGTCCTCGTCTACGCCAAGCAGTCCAGCGCCTCGACCGCTGCGGCCCTCAAGGCGTGGATCGGCTACCTCATCGGTGACGGCCAGAAGTCCCTTCCCGGTCTCAACTTCGCACCGCTGCCCGCCAGCCTCCAGGCCAAGGCCAAGGCCCAGCTGAGCCAGATCACCAGCTGAGTTCATGAGTCTTCTGGTCGAAGGCGCGCCTCGCGCGTCGAACAGCGGCGGTGAGCCGGGGATCACCGGAGGCCACAGCGCGGGAGATCGCATCTTCCGCGCGGTGGCGCTCCTTGCAGGACTTCTGGTCCTGGTGATCCTCGGGCTCATCGCCGTTTCGACCACCCATGGTGCCTGGGCCTGGTTCTCCTCTCAGGGCCTGAGCATCTTCGGCACCAAGTGGGACCCAGCGAAGAACCAGTTCGGGATCCTCGCCTTCCTCTACGGGACGCTGATCACCGCGCTGATCGCCGTGGTCATCGCCGTGCCCGTGAGCATCGCGGTGGCGCTCTTGATGACCGAGGTCGTGCCGAAGAGGTTCGCCCGGCCGATCGTCTACCTCATCGACCTCCTCGCCGTGATCCCCTCGGTCGTCTTCGGTCTCTGGGGGATCCTGATCCTCGCTCCGAAGCTCTCGAGCCTTTATGCCTCTATCGCCTCGGGGGTCAAGGGCATCCCGGTCCTCGACAGCCTCTTCGGTTCCCCGACCAGTGGTGCCTCGTTCTTCACGGCCGGGATCATCCTGGCCATCATGATCACGCCCATCATCATCTCGATCTCTCGTGAGGTCATCGCCACCACCCCGGCGATGGAGAAGGAAGGTGCCTACGCCCTCGGTGCCACACGCCTCGAGATGATCCGCGGTGCCGTCTGGCCGCACTCGATGGGTGGCGTGGTCGGTGCCGTACTCCTCGGCCTCGGCCGGGCGATGGGTGAGACGATCGCCGTCGCGCTCGTCATCGGCTCATCCGCCACCATCACCTCGCACCTCTTCGCGCCCGGTGACTCGATGCCCGCCGTGATCGCCAATCAGTTCGGCGAGGCCAGCGGGATCTCCCGGGCCGGCCTCATGGGTCTCGGCGTCCTGCTCTTCGTCCTCACCATCATCATCAACATGGCAGCTCGTGGCTACATGGCCCGTGCACTTAGGAAGGCACGCGGCCTGTGAGCGTCGACCTCCTCACTCCTCCTGACCTCAGCGATCTGCGGTCCTGGCGCCGGACGAAGGACCGGATCGCCACCATCGTGATGGCCGGTGCGCTCGTCCTCGTCGCCATCCCACTCGGCTTCGTGCTCTACACGGTGGTCTCCAAGGGCGCGGGCATCATCTCGTGGCAGTTCCTCTCGGGGGACATCCCTCCACAGCTCTCCCCCGCCTCACTGGGCGGTCTTGGACCCGCCGTCGTCGGCACGCTCCTCATCACCGGGGTGGCAACCCTGCTGGCGGTCCCTCTCGGGATCCTCGGCGCGATCTACCTCCACGAATACGGCGGCAACGGGCTGCTGGCCAAGGTCATCCGCTTCATGAGCGAAGTGATGACCGGCGTCCCGAGCATCGTCATGGGCCTCTTCGTCTTCACCCTGTGGACGACGACCTTCGGCTTCTCCGGGTTCGCCGGTTCGCTCGCACTGGCCTGCCTGATGCTTCCGGTCGTCATCCGCTCCAGCGAGGAGATGCTCCGGCTCGTCCCCAACGCCCAGCGGGAAGCCAGCTTCGCCCTCGGGTCCTCGAAGGTCCGGGTGATCTTCGGCACGGTCCTGCCCCACGCCGCCGGAGGCATCGTGAGCGGCTCGCTCCTCGCCGTGGCCAGGGCGGCGGGCGAGACCGCACCGCTGCTGTTCACCATCCTGACGGTGACCACCATCAACACGAACATCCTCCACGGCCCCAACACCGCGCTGTCCACCCAGATCTTCGCCAACGCCACCTCACCGTTCCCCGGAGCGCAAGCTCGCGCCTGGGGCGCCGCCCTGACGCTCGTGGTCATCGCCTTCGTGCTGACCATGATCGCCCGACTTCTCACCGCACGATTCGCGAAGCGCCATGGATGAAAGGAACCCCATGACCACCGACAGCCAGATCATCCCGGCCGCCGTCTCCACCACGGTCGACCACGTGGCCACCCAGACGGTGTTCAAGCTCGACAAGGTTTCGATCCACTACGGGGACTTCAAGGCCGTCACCGACGTCTCCCTGGACATCGCCTCACGCCAGATCACTGCGTTCATCGGACCCTCGGGCTGTGGGAAGACCACGGTGCTACGCACGCTGAACCGGATGAACGACCTCATTCCGGGCGCTCGTGTCGACGGCGACATTCGTTACCACGGCGCCTCGCTCTACGCACCCGAGGTGGCGGCCACCGCCGTTCGGCGGCACATCGGCATGGTCTTCCAGAAGCCCAACCCCTTCCCCAAGTCCATCTACGACAACATCGCGTATGGCCCCAAGATCAACGGTGTGCGCGGTCGCGCGGAGCTCGATGAGATCGTCGAGCGCTCCCTGCGTCAGGCCGCCCTGTGGGACGAGGTCAAGGACCGCCTCAAGAAGTCGGCGATGGGCCTCTCGGGTGGTCAGCAGCAGCGCCTCTGCATCGCCAGAGCCCTGGCTATCGAGCCCGAGGTGATCCTCATGGACGAGCCCTGCTCGGCCTTGGACCCGATCGCCACGTCGAAGATCGAAGAACTGATGCTCCAGCTGGCCGAGCACTTCACCTTGGTGGTGGTGACGCACAACATGCAGCAGGCCCGCCGCATCAGCGACGTGACTGCGTTCTTCTCGGTGCTGGCGGATCCCACCAGCGACCAGCGGACCGGTGTGCTCGTCGAGTCAGGTGACACCAACCTGATCTTCGAGCAACCCACCGACGAGCGCACAGCCGCCTACGTCACCGGACGGATGGGCTGAACCGGTCTGGTTTACTCGTGGTGGCCGTTACCGGCCGCCACCCTCATCTGGAGACAGCCGATCAGTTCGTGATGACCAGTGTGAAGGTCCCGATGAAGTTCTCGATGGGCTTCGTGGTTCCGACCTGCACCACGCTCGTACCGGCGGCGATGGCCGTCCCGCCCGCGTTCATGGTGACCGTCCCGTTGTTGGAGCCTTCTGAATCGACTTTGAAGACCGCAGGATTCGAGTTCTGGGCGATGATCACGTTGCCGCCCACCGAGATCGCTCCCATATTGAAGACGACCTTCTGACCAACCTTGATCGGCGGGATGGGCTGGTTGCCTCCCTCTTTGGCCATGTCCGGCGTGATCTCCACGGGAGGCAGCACGGCACCGGTGGTCGTGGTGGCGCTCGTCGTCGTCGTAGAACTCGTCGTAGACGATGTTGAGCTCGAGGAGCTTGAGCATGCGGAGGCCAGCAGGCCTGCAAGTGCGAGTGATGAGGCGAGGATCGAGATGCGACGGGTGTTCATGGTGACTCCTTGAGAGATTCGACAGCCCCTATGGACAGATCGGCGTCGAAGAAAACGCTAGACCACCAATTCAGCGCGTGACGAAGGGCGGCAGGACCGTTCCTACATCACGGTGCTGGACTGAGCGCTGTGATCCTTGCCGTCAGTGAAGTGGCGGATCATGGCGTCCTGGACGTAGCTGGCGACGAGTGTCCCGGTTCGGTCGAAGACCCGGCCTCGACCGTGAACCCGGCCCTTACCGGCGTAGATCGACTCCTGCGCCAAGAGAAGCCAGTCGCCGGCCTCAAACGGTTCGAAAAAGGTAGCGGTATGCCCCACCACGCCCGTGGAGATGGTGCGATGAGCCTGGTCCTGGCCAACTCCCTCATGGGGGAGCATCGCCGTGCCGATCAACATCGTTCCGGTCGTGGCACAGAGCACCGCCTGATTGGCGACCCGACCCTCGACCGGCTCGGTGGCACGAACCCAGACCATCGTCTGGGCAGGAACCACCGGATGAGCGGAACTGATGTAGTCGAAGGGAACTGCAGCACGCAGCTCGATCCCCGGGATTCCGAGTGCCGCGTCAAGAAAGGGTGCGCTGTCCTCAGGACCCGCAACGGACGGCATGGCGTCTGAGTGACGGATCAGATCGGCCTCATCTGCGCTGGTGAGCAATTGGATCCGAGCGGAGTTCTTGGCGTTCTGCGTCACGGTGACGGTGTCGGCACCGAAGGCTCGGCCCATGTAGAAGCGCTCCACCGCCAGATTGATCGGTGCAGTGCGGGCCACAGGTCGCGAGAACACCCCATGGGCGGTCTTGATCGCGTGGCTTCCGAGGCCTTCTGATTCTGATGCGAGCATCGCCCACGCCATCAGGTCGACGCCATGGACCACATCGCGTTCAGCTTCAACTCGTGCGGGCTTCACGTAGAAGCCCTCCCCTCCTCGATCGAGGTGGAAGAACTCGGCGATCTGGCCAGGGTGTGCGTCCATGAATTCGTGTCTACCACGGTGCCTCCTTCTCGGGAAGGGGCCATCGACACCACCCACCGAGAGGAAAGTAGCCTCGCTCCAACGCGTTCGAACCCACAGACGAGGAGATCGATGGCACGCCACGAGGGGTCCGGAATCACCGTCGGTCAGCGGTTCGAAGCGACGCCCCTGCTCGGCTACCTCGAGTTCGAAGTCGCAGAGGTGACTGAGGACTCCGTCGTCATCGAAATGCCGGTTGGTGAACACCAGATCAACCTCTATTGGATGGCGCACGGTGGCGCGATCGCGACCATGATCGATGTGACGGCTGCGGTCACCATGTCGCACCTCACTGAGCTGGGTGGTCCGACGGTCCATCTTGACGTCCACTACCTCGCACCCGGCTCCGGTGATCGGATCCGGGCCGAGGGTCGCATTCTCAAGGCAGGACGCCGTCTCGTCAACGTCGAGGTGGACGTCACTGGAGAGCATGGCGTTCACGTTGCCCGAGCGATCGTGACCCTGGCACCCCAGAGGATCTAAGGCCGCCGGTCCTCGGGCCATGAAACTCGATCCAAGCGCGCCAAATGAGTACTCTGAGCCCGTGGATTTCGACTCTCGTACCCAGTTGCTCTCGCTCAAGTCACAGTCTTCGGGCTGGACGAAGGCCTCTCGAATGCTCTTCGGCCTCCTCTTGGCCGGCCTCATCGTCTCGGCGTTCGCCCTGCCTGCCCTCGGCGCCGCCTCCGACGTCTCGGGCAAGCCGGTATCGGGGATCCCCTCGACGGGCACGGTCTACAACGTCGGAACGATTCCGTCGACCGCCGAGATTGTCAGCTACGGCATCACGCCGGTCAATGTCTACGGCGTATCGGTTGCGGGCAACACCTGGGACTTCAACTTCTACATGTGGATGCGTTGGAAGGGCGACCTCGACCCCACCTCGACCACCCAGTTCATCAACACCGCAAGTGCCGAGACCAGCTTCCAGGTGACCTACGCGTACACCGCATCCGACGGTAGCGAGCAGCCCATGACGCTGCCCGACGGATCGAAGTTCCAGCGCCTCTATGTGCAGGGTGGATTCGCACAGGACTTCAAGCTGAACCGTTACCCGCTCGACTCGCAGAAGCTCCAGATTCGCTTCTCAAACTCCACCTACCCGCTGGCGCGCCTCGCCTACGTCGCGGACCCCAACCAGAAGATCAACAACAACTTCTCGATTTCGAGCTGGAAGACCGTCGGAATCACGAACCACAACTACGTCGAGCAGCTCTCCTCAGTGCAAGGGATTCCGCCGAGCAACTGGTCGATGGGAACATGGACGATCGAGATCCGTCGCCCGTTCAACTACTTCCTCTACAAGCTGCTGATCCCGATGGCAATCGTGTTGATCGCCTCAGTCGTTGCGCTTCTGCTCAGCCCCGAGCTTGAAGGTTCGCGCCTCTCGCTCGCAGCCGGAGGTCTGTTGACCTTGATCTTCCTCCAGCAGGGGTACGCAGGAGATCTGCCACCCAACTCGGGGCTCACAATGATCGACAAGTACTACGCGCTCGGATACATCGTGGTGATCGCGACCTTCCTGAGAATCATCTGGGAGACCAGTCAGGTGTTCATCCACAAGAAGGAGGAGCTCTCCTTCGTCAAGGCTGACCGTCGCCTTGCGGTGATCATCTCTGCGGCCTTCGTGGCCGGATGCGTGATCTTCACGATCGTCTCGTAGCTGCTTCCGCGCCTCGAGATCGAATCGGCGGGATCATCGCGATACCTCCGGGTTCGGTGCTGACCCTACAAGTCAGAGCCGTCAATTTCGGCGTCGAACAACCCGACTCAGCGCGCGCAGCGGTGAAGTGATGCGCCAGCTTGATGAAGCTTTGATGGCAGAGAGTTCCTGTTCGAGGCTCACGGCGTAGCGATTCGCTTCATCGAGCTCTCGTTGTGCCAGCTGAAGAGCTTCTCTCGTTTGATCAAGGTTCAAACTGAGTGCTGCTTGGATCTCGGCGTGGCGAGCGGCTTCGTCCATCCGCTGCTTGACCACGAATCTGAGACGATCCGAGGAGGCGTTCGCCCGAACTGATTCATCCAACGGCGGCAAGTTCACACCGAAGTGGTCGGAAAGATGAGCGGAAAAGTTCCGAACGCAGTTGCTGGTGTCGTAGGAGTACCAGGTCACCGAGTCCTCGCCGAAGACGGCTGAGAACTTTGCCACCAGGTCGGCGCCGTCGAGGTCGAAGTCCTGTGCGCCCCAGACCACTCTCCGATCAGCAACCGCACGCTTCACGAACTCCTCGCGCTCTTCGGTCATCCCGCGGACCACAAGCGGCTCATAGAGCGCATTGGCGTAGCTCTCCGCGTCTCGGATGGAGAACACGACGTCGACGTCGAATCCCGCCTCGTCCAGCACCTGGCGAAGCCTGTTCAGGGCCTCGGGCATGGCGTGGAGGCACTCGAAGTCTTCGGAGCTCAGAAGAATGGTCGACTGGGTCGTTCCATGGAGCTCTTGGACGAGGTCCGCGAGGGTTCCATGTTCGGGCTTGAATCGCTCGTCGCCGACGAGCTCCCACGCGAGGTTGTGATGGCCCTCGGTGGGACGCCCGACCCGCGGGTAGGCGATGTCCGCCTCCCGAAGTTCCTCTTGATGATTCAGGAAGTTCACCTGAAGTGTGGTGGTGCCGGTCTTGTGCATCCCCGCGTGGAGGATCAACCGCCGTCGGGCCACTGGTGGCCCGCTGATTGGGGTGCGCCAAAAGCCGAGGGGGTCAGTAGCGATCTGCGCGAGCACCGCTTCGTCCAGTCGTTCCTGATAGGCCGCGTAGTTCTCCAGCCAGTCATCGCGTTTCGCAGCGACAGCCTTGCGTCGGGTAACCGAGTCCATGTCGTGTCGAGAGATCTTCTGACGGAATCCTGCGCCATGGTGATAGGCCACCGGACCAAGTTCCTCGTCGCCGTAGATTCCGAACCACACCGGATGGAGGCCATGGTCGTTCTGACGAGTGAGTGGTCGCCATGGCGCCCCGGCTTCCGCCAACTGACGGACCAGTCGGGTTCCGGTATCCCAGACCGTTCTCCCTGAGGGCAGGGTGATCTCTTCGCCAGTCCGCCAGTCTCCGCCGATCTGGTTCCAGAACCCCACGGTGGTGAGGCAATAAGAGGGATGCGGGAAATTGTCACCCACGTTCTCATCCCGACGCACCGCGACCAGCGGCTCCTCGGCGGCCGCCACCGTGAAGGGGTCGCACAACAACAGTGCGTCGCCGTCGAGGAAGAGCACAAGATCCTCAGGTTGAGCGACCTTTGAAATCCGCCGGGCTAGCTCGTTGAGCTTGATCCCGTGACCCTCGTCGCCCTGCGTCCCGAGTTCCCCTTCGAGATTCATCTCATGATCGAAGAGCCCCGGCGTACCGTTCTCAAGGTGGTCCAGCGATGCCCAGGTCACCGCATTGGGCGCATGCGCTCTAATCGAGGCCAGTTGGGGCTCGATCCACCAATCAGACCTCCAGTGAACGGTCGCGATGTGGAGAGTGCGAATGCTGCTCACTGATCGATCACCTCGGCGCAGAGACTATCTCGCCCACCCTTGGCATCCCCCCGGGGGAATGACGCTGGCCTCGGCGATCCGCCGTGCAGGGCATCAAACCAGTCTGGTGCACTCGGCGGGATTCGAACCCACAACCTTCTGATCCGTAGTCAGATGCTCTAGTCCGTTGAGCTACGAGTGCTGATCCTCCCGAAGGAGGAACCTCCATCCTACCTGATCCCCCAGTGGGCCCCCAAGCGTGCAGTCGAGCCCACCTCTAGAGTCGGAGCGGATCACCAAGGGAGGAACGATGGAGCTCACGAGCGGGCAGGTGGCTGTGGTCACCGGAGGAGCAAGCGGAATCGGCCTCTCGCTGGCCAAGCAATTCTCCTCGAGGGGGCTCAACGTCGTCATCGCCGACCTGCGGGCCGAGGCCCTCGAGCCTGCAGTGGCGGAGATCTCCTCCCTGGGCGGCAGGGCCATCGGCGTGGCCACCGACGTTTCCGATGCTCGCTCTGTGGAGTCCCTCGCCGAGGCGACCATCGCAGAGTTCGGAAAGGTCAACGTGATCTGCAACAACGCAGGGATCGTCTGCCCCTATGGACCCCCCATGTGGGAGCAGGACCCGAACATCTGGCGGTGGAGCATCGACGTGATGTTGGTCGGCATCGTCAACGGCGTCCGCTCTTTCGTGCCGAAGATCATCGAGGCAGGACAGGGCCACGTGGTGAACACTGCTTCGATGGCGGGGCTCATCAACCTTCCTGGACTCACGCCCTATGTGGCCGTGAAGCATGCCGTGGTGGGAATGACCGAGACCCTGGCCATGGAGCTCAGGATGGCCAAGGTCGACATCGGTGCCACTGTGCTGTGCCCGGGCTACGCACCCTCCGGCCTCGGGGTGACCACCCGCGAGGTGGCTCCTGACTACGTGACCCTCGAGCCCCTTCCCGAAGGTGCGGAGAACATGGCACCACCTGCCCTGCTCACCACAGACGACATCGCCCTCGAGACCATCGAGGCGATCGAGGCCAACCGCGTGCATGCCATCGTGTCGCGCGGCGATGGAGACCCCTCGATGATCCGGCGCCGGATCGATTCGGTGCTCGGCGATCTCAGGGACTGACGAATCGCTGCGCGCCGAGCAGTCCGACGGGTGTAGAGACCACCCACACCTTCTCCTCCAAACGGCCGAGCCTTGAGCGCGTCACGCGTCGAGCGTTGCCTCCCGCCAGCCAGATCTGATCAGGACGGACTTCTGTGTCGAGGAGCTCGAGGACCTCGACCACCCGTTGATCCCACACTTCGGGCTCGAGGAGCTTCCGGGTCGGTTCTCCGACGTAGGCATCGAGGCTCGGAGCCGAGGCAATCGGAAGATCACTGAGCTCTCGGTGCTCCTCAAGCGTGCCATCGAGGGTGATGCCGGTCCCCACTCCCGTCCCGAGTGTGACGGTGAGCTCGAGGCCCTTTCCATGAGCGGCACCGAGCGCCGCAAGGTCCGCGTCGTTCGCACAAGCCACCTCGCACCCCAGATGCTCGGTGAGTCCTGCCTCGAGGTCGAAGCCGGACCAGCCCAATAGGCCCTCAGGGTCGAGGTTGCACGCGGATCTCACTTGACCACCCTCAAGGGGTCCGGGGAATCCCACGACGACCCGTGAGGCCGGACCGAGCGCGGACAAGAGGTCGCAAACCTTTTCGATCACCTCGTCGGGCCCCACCGGAGGCTGCGTCCGTCGCGAACGCACTCGAGGGGACCCGTCGCCGAGGAGGGTGGCCTTGATCGAGGTGGCGCCGATGTCCACGGCCGCCAGAAGCGCTGTCATCGACCGAAGCGTAGCGAGCCTCGCCTGCCGCACCTCGGGCCCGAAGGGGAGCCAACCGCCACCAGGGCCGAAGCGCCAGCCGGATCGGTGCAGTGCGTCCACTGATCACCACTCCTCGGAACCGCGGAAGGCGGCGGAGCTCATCCGCCTCTATCAACGGACGCAGGTCTTCGGCTTCGGTCTTTCCCCGTCGACGGGGAGCCGATCCGACGAGTGCTTCGAGTGTGGGTCGCGCGCTGCGATCGGCCAGACCCGAGAGCAACACGCGGGTGGTGTGGTTGTTCACCACCGTCGGAGCCCGAGCACCCCAGCGAGCTTCAATCTGCGCGAGATCCTGAAAGCAGGTGACCAGAGTGATCCCATGACTCGCACAGGTCGCGGCCAGCACGTCGAGCTCGTCAAGCGGCGCAATGGCCGCAGCTTCATCCAAGATGATGAGCAACGGGCTCTTGAGGCGCCCCCCTTCGATCCGAGCCCGATGGAAGGCCTTCTCGATCAGCTCGTCGGTGACGGCGCTGAACATCGGTCGGAGTCGACGCTGATCATGAGCTGGTGCACACAGATAGAGGCTTCCCGACGAGGACAGCAGGTCGTCGAGGTCGATGGGCTCGCCGAGGACCTCCCCGCTGAACGGCGAAAGGATCGCCTCCAAGGTCGCCGACACGGAAGACCGTTGGCGCTCGTCACGGTCGAGGGATGCATCGAGCCATCGAAGAGCCTCGAGCTCGCTGGAGTGTTCGAGCACTCGAGCAGGCTCTGACCACGCTCGTTCGTCCACCCACTGCTCCACGCGACTGATCCCCCCGTCGATCCGGTTCGCTGCGAGAAGCAGCGGGGCGAGCTGCTTGGCAGCCAGCTGGCCCCAGAAGTGCGCGTCATTGCCGCCGAGGACGTCAGGATCGGCACACAGACGGGCGGCCCGACGCCGGGCCAGCTGTGCGTCCAGGCTTCCCGCCTGTCTCTTATACACATCTCCGAGCCCACGAGA
>CAWUMT010000028.1:0-10899 GCA_963923735.1 uncultured Acidimicrobiales bacterium | reverse complement strand
TCTGGAGCTGCGCATCGTCATGCGTGAGTGGCACCGCAGAATCCCTGAGTACCGCCTGGCCGAGGGCTTCGTGCCCAACGTCAGCCCCGGACTTCGCCAGTTTGAGTCGCTTCCGCTCGTCTTCGGCTGATCAGCTCGCCACCGGGTAGGTGGCGCCCTCAGCCTCCTCGGGGGGCACAAGGAGACTGAGGACGCGAGTCGACGCCCGCTGGATCCGGTCCAGCGAACGGGCCATGGCCTCGGTGGGATCGGCGTCGGCGCCGAGCCATGAGGAGAGATAGCCGGCCGAATAGGGAGCTGCATCTGCACCCGCCGCGGCAAGGACGACGTAGGCCACGGCCTCAGCTTCGATCTCCGCTCGGCTGCGATCAGGCTCCTGGCGGTGCAACAGGACGTGACCGAGTTCGTGGGCCAGGGTCTTGGCTTGTTGGAGTCGATCGTTGGTCGGCTCGATGGCGATCACCGATCGGGCCCACCGGCACTCTCCGTTGACGCCATCGGGCAGCGATTCGAAGGTGAGGCTGAACCCGAGAGCTGCGGCAGCAAGCTCGAGTCGCTCGAGCAGGCCCTCGGGGCCATGGCCTTCGAGGAGGGTTACGGGCGAGGGGAGCGGCGCACCGTCGGTCTGGGAGATGTCGAAGACCTTCACCCAGCGGAACCCCACCACCTGGGAGTCGAGTGCCTCGTCACGCTTGAGGAGCGGGGCGAGGATGGAGATGCCTCGTTCACCCTTTCGAACCTGGCGGTCGAGGGAACGCCAGGTATGGAACCCCGCCACGGAGGTGGCGTTTGGAGCCTGCATCGAGATGAGCAGCACGTTGCGGGGGCTGTAGCGGTGGAAGCAGGCTTGGGCGCGGAGGTACCGCGTCCAGGCAGGGCTGGTGCGGAGTTCGAGGATCTCGGCCTCGAGGCGGGCCAGGAGGACTCCGGGATCTTGGGGCGCCATGGCTCGCAACGGTCGCGCCGAAGGCCATGACGCGTATCACCTGCCCTCGAGAATTCGAACCACGTCGATAGCATTGGTGGGAACCCTCCCTTCCTGTTTCCCAAAGGAGCACTCGTGCTGCCCACCATCACCACCGAGCAGCTGCTCGAACTGCGGGCATCGCAGCCCGACTTGGTGGTCCTCGACGTGCGTACCCCCGAGGAGGTGGCCGACTGGTCGTTGGACGGGGTGGTGAACCTGCCGGTCGAGGAGTTGGCAGGACGCCTCGACGAGGTGCCCCGGGATCGGCCGTTGGTGGTGCTCTGCTTACGAGGGCGCCGGTCCCAACAGGCCGGCGAGATCCTCGAAGCGGCAGGGATCGAGGCAACGCTCGTCGAAGGGGGCATGTCGGCGTGGGGTCGGACCCTCGCAGTCGGTGCGCTCGAGGTGGGCGACGCCACCGTGGTGCAGCTGCGTCGAGTGGGCAAGGGATGTCTGGGCTACCTCATCGGGACGGGAACTTCGTGCGTCGTTATTGATCCGTCGGGGGATTTCGAGCGGCTCGAGCGCGAGGTGGACTCCCGAGGATGGAGTGTCACCGCGGTGATCGACACCCACCTGCACGCCGATCACATCTCCCTTGCCGCCGAGCTTGCAGCACGCCATGGTGCACGACTGATCCTGGCCGATCATGGTTATGAAGGTTCACCATCCTCGGCGAGTGCACCACTTGGGGTGGGGGAGCATCTTGCCCTCAGCCCCACCGTCGTGCTCGAACCACTTGCGACGCCGGGGCACACGACCGGCTCGATGAGCTACCTGCTCAACGGTGCAGTGCTCTTCAGCGGCGATACCCTCTTCGTCGACTCGGTGGGTCGTCCGGATCTGGCTGATCGCTCCGAGGAGTTCGCCGGCCACCTCTTCGACACCCTCCACGAGACGCTCGGTGTCCTCCCCGATGAGGTGCTGGTGCTACCCAGCCACACCGAGGCAAACCTCGAGGTGCCGCCTGGAGCGATGGTGGGAAGCACACTCGGAGCCTTGCGCCAGGGACTCACCGTCCTCGGACTCGATCGAGAGGCGTTCATCGCCTGGGCCGCCTCGCAGGCCACGAATTGGCCGCCGAACTACCGCTCGATCGTGGCGGCCAACCGTGGTCTCGTGGTTCTCGAGCCAGCGGAGGCATCGGAACTCGAGCTCGGTCCGAACCGCTGTGCGGTGGCGACCGCCCCGAACTGATCGCTTCGCTAGCGTGGTCCTCGACTAAGGGATCCAAGGGGGAACCATGAAGCTCACCGCTCAACTCGCCTATTCCGGCGGGTTCAAGGAATCAGCCGCCCATGTCGCAGAACTCGAAAAGGCCGGCCTCGATCTGGTCTGGGTGGCCGAGGCCTACGGGTTCGACAGCCCGAGCCTCATGGGTTACCTGGCCGCACTGACCGACAAGGTCGAGATCGGTTCCGCCATCCTGCCGATCTACACCCGTACCCCGACCCTGCTGGCCATGACCGCAGCGGGGATCGATGCGCTGAGCGACGGACGCTTCCACCTTGGTCTCGGCGCGTCGGGACCCCAGGTCATCGAGGGCTTCCACGGCGTGCACTACGACGCACCGATCGGGCGAACTCGCGAGATCATCGAGGTGTGCCGTCAGATCTGGCGTCGGGAAGGACCCCTCGAGCACGAGGGCCGCTACTACCAGATGCCCCTCGCTCCGGGAGAGGGAACAGGCCTCGGCAAGGCGCTCAAGATCATCGCCCACCCCGTGCGCCCGGCGATCCCGACCTGGGTGGCCGCGCTGGGAGAGAAGAACGTGGAGATGGCTGCCGAGGTGGCCGACGGATGGATCCCGATGCTCTTTGTGCCCGAGCGTGCGAACGAGGTCTGGGGCAACTCCCTTGCTGCAGGTCGGGCCAAGCGCTCCGCAGACTTGGGTGAACTCATGATCACCGCCGGTGGTCCAGTGGCCATCGGAGAAGGCGAGGACGTTCTGGCACTGCGCAACCTGCTGCGTGGGCACGTCGCGCTCTACGTCGGCGGCATGGGGGCTAAGGGCAAGAACTTCTACAACGACGTAGTCCGCCGCTACGGCTACGAGGCCGAGGCCGAGCTCATCCAGGATCTCTACCTCTCGGGCAAGAAGAAGGAGGCAGAGGCGGCGATCCCCGACGAACTGCTCGAGCAGCTGAGCCTCTGCGGTCCGGCCTCCTATGTGGCCGAGCGCCTCGCGGCCTTCAAGGAGGCCGGCGTGACCCACCTGCAGGTCAATGCGATCCCAATGAACGGACAGTCTGAGACGGACGTCTTCGAGTTGGTGCGCGGCCTGATCTGAGGGTGCACGAGCACTGAGTCGTCAGTGTGGTGGGTCTCTCGGGCCGCGTGACCCCTAGAGGGTGCCAGCCTGGAGGCGCTTGAGCACGTCGGTGGCCCGGGTGCGGACCTCCTCGATATCACTGAGCTGGCGAGCGGACGCAATCTGGCGGGCCATTCGGTGGTTGCCGGCGAAGCGGCCCTGGTGCCGGGCAAGGAAGTCCCAGTAGAGGGTGGTCATCGGACAGGCGGACTCTCCTGTTCGCTTCTTCGGGTCAAAGCGGCAGCCTTTGCAAAAGTCGGACATCTTCGAGATGTAGTTGCCCCCTGCGGCATAGGGCTTGGTGGCCATCAGGCCACCGTCGGCATGGAGAGCCATGCCGATCAGGTTGGGGACCATCACCCACTCGGCACCATCGACGAAGCGCTCCCACATCCAGTCCACGACCTCGGCGGGTTCCACGCCGGCGAGCAGGCAGAGGTTTCCCAAGACCATGAGCCGAGGGATGTGATGCGTCCACGCCCGTGCGTCAACGTCGGCCAGCACGTGGCCCAGACACGCCATCTCGGTCGGGGTGCCGGTGAAGGCCGGGGGAAGGGGAGCATGGGCCTCAAGCCCGTTTCGTCCGAGGTAGTCAGGGCCCTCGAGCCAGTAGCAGCACCAGACGTACTCCCTCCATCCGATGATCTGACGGAGCAGCCCTTCCGCCGACGCGATGTCGACTCGTCCCGCTCGCCAGGCGGCGTCGATCTCGTCGGCGACCTCGGCGGGGTGGAGGAGGCCAAGGTTGAGCGCAGGGCTCAACATGGTGTGGGCCAGATGCCAGTTCGTCGAGCTCATCGCGTCCTCATAGGGCCCGAAACGGGGGAGGACCTCGTCGATGGCATGGCGCAACCGGCGAAGGGCGCCGGCACGCGAGGTGGGCCACCACCCCACAGGATCTGCGCCGGGGGCACTTGGGGGCAGCTCGCCGATCACCTCGGCATCGAGGTCATCGAGATCGTCCTGGACGGGCGTCGGGAATTCGACGCCCTGTCTTGGGAGCGGCTGGCGGTTCTCGGCGTCGTAGTTCCAGCGTCCGGTGGCGGGCTCGTCGCCGTCCATCAGGTACCCGAGGCGACGGCGCTGGGCGCGGTAGAAGTCCTCCATGGTGACCCGCCTCGTCCCCCAGCCGAGTTCTTCGAGCACCGAGGGGTCGGTGAGAAAACGCGTCTCTGGAGCGATGGTCACACCGATCGAGGCGAGGAGGGCACGGCCGCGGTGCGTGGAGGGGGACGTGGCGATGATCTGGCGGCCCGGGCGCATCGAGAGGTGCTTGTCGATCCCCGCGGCGAACGAGGGAGCACGGTGATAGTCCACGGCGACACCCTGCTCCTCGAGCGCCCGGCCGAGCCGCCGCAGCGCAGTGATGAGAAGGTGTCGGCGCTGACGATGCCAGGCCCGGCCCTCGAGCAGGTCCGTCGCCTCGATCATCAGGACCTCATCGACCCCCGGCCGCACCTGGCTCAAGGGACCTCGGGTCTGGTCGAGTTGGTCGGCGAAGACGAGAATCGTCGTGGGTTTCTCGGCTCCCCTCATGACGTCCTCCTCATTGTTCGTAGGCTAGAACTCTTCCGTGCCCTATCTCCTGGCTCTCTGCTCTGCGTTCACTGCAGCCCTCGGCGCGGCGTTCCAGGACAAGGAGATGTCGAGCTACTCGAAGGAGGAGGCCAAAGGGCTCCGCCTGATCCTGACCTCACTGTCTCGTCCGATGTGGTGGTTAGGCCTCGCCGTCATGGTCGGTTCGCCAGTCTTCCAGTACCTCGCCCTTCGGGTGGGTAACCTCACCCAGGTTCAGCCGATGCTGACCTGCGAGCTGCTCTTCATCCTGGCCATCATCGTGGTCACCCACCATCAGCGACCCGGACGGATCGAGTGGATCGGAGCCTTGGCGATCGTGGGTGGCTTGGCGATGTTCCTCATCGCCGCGGCACCCTCGGGGGACGTCTCGGACATCTCGGCCACGCAGGCCGTGGTCATCACGTTTGGAGCGTTGGTGCTGGTGGGGGCCTTCTTCTTCGGCTCCAAGGGCGCCTCGGGCTGGGCCCGGGCGGCAGGGCTCGGGGCGGCGGCGGCCACCTGCTTCGCCTACCAGGCAGCGATGACCCAGATCATCGCCGGTGCCCCCTTCGGTTGGGGGCTGCTCCGCCAGCCCGCGCTCTACGCACTCGCGGTGGCGGGGATCAGCGGCTTCCTCCTCTTCGAGCACGCACTCAACGCTGGGCACATTGCCTCGTCTCGAGCGGCAATGGTCATCGTGGACCCGTTCCTCTCGGTGGTGCTGGGCCTGAGCGTCTTCCAGGATCACATCGAGCACACACCGGTGCGACTCGTGTTCGAATTGGTCGGACTGGCGATTCTGTTCTACGGGGCCAAGACGCTGGCCACCTCGCCGCTGATCGCAGAGATCGACCCTGAACCCTCAGTGGGGGCAGCGGAGTCCTGAGGTGAGTCGCTTCAGCGGACTGAGCCCGGGTCCGCAGCTTGGGTCATCTCAAGCTCGATGACCTCAAGCCACCAGATGAGCGCATCGAACGCTTGGGCGGGGCTGAGCCTCGGGTCGCCCTGGGTGGCGAGTTCGCCGAGCCGCTCGAGAACCAGAGTATCGGCACGCTGAAGGGCGGCCCGGCCCTCCTCGGTGATGGCCAACTCCACTCGACGACGGTCCTCGGCCACCGAGGAGCGGAGCACGAGGCCCTTCGAGGCCATCCCGTCGACGATGGCGGTGACGCTCGGCGGGCTCACCGCAAGGCGTTCGGCGGCGTAGGTGGCAGTGGCGCCGCCACCCTCGAGCAAGGAGAGGAGTCGGTACTGGGGCAGTGTGAGCTCGGCGTCGGCGAGGACGCGCTCGACGCGCTTGGCCAACCAGGCCGCACCTCTCGCAGCGCGTTCGGCTTCTCCGCCCATGGGGGCAGCCTAGGAGACCGCCACGCCGTGGGGGAGGCGCAGCACGGAATCCTTCCGACCGATTGGTAGGGTCGGCCTCCATGGGGGAGCGCCAGATCCATCGATGCCAGGTCGGCTCCCAGACCCTTGAGCTGCCCATCGTGGCCTTGAACGAGCATCTCGCGGTGGCGCTCTTGATCACAGTCGATCTCGGCATCGGGGTCCTCGAGACCGCAGGCCGAGACCTCGCCGTGGCGTTGGCAGGCCGTGACGTCGAGGTGGTGTGCTCTGTGGCCACCATGGGGATCCCGGTAGCCATCGAACTCTCACGGAGCCTCGGGCTCGATGACTACGTGATCGCACACAAGACCAAGAAGATCCATCTGGCTGATGGTGAGTGGGAGCCGGTGCGCTCGATCACCACCGACCAAGAACAATCGCTCGGCTTCGACCGGGCGCGCTTTGGGGCGGTGGCCGGCAAGCGGGTGGCCGTCGTCGATGACGTCATATCGACCGGAGGTTCGATCCGGGCAGCCTCGAACCTGATCCGTCGAGTGGGCGGAGAGATCGTCGCGCTCGGATGCCTGGCCACCGAAGGTGAGGACTGGCGCAGTGCACTCGGCGCCGACGCAGACCTGGTGGTCTCGCTCGGATCGCTTCCCTTGTTCGCTCCGGGGCCGACCGGCTTCTCGCCGATCAGCTGAGCCAACTGGCTCCTCTAGGCCGCCGCGGCCTTCCGGCGCTTCCGACGCGTCGTCAGTGCCATGAGCACCCAGTAGGAGAGGGCGGCGACGCCCATGCCGAGGGGAATAGAGAAGTCCGAGCCTGAGAATGCTCCTGACGCGGGGTCGGACTCGGTGGCCACCACGAGGGGGTGGAGCCAGTCGGGGATCGTGAACGCCGTGTTGAGTCCGATCAGACAGGCAACCATGCCGAGCAGTTGGGCGATGAGCGCGGGAACGTTGTAGCCACCCTGGGCCCAGTAGGCCGAGGTCGCGTCGGTGACCTGCAGCTGGAGCGGTTCGTAGCGACGCTTTCGCAGCAGCCAGTCGACCAGGTAGATCGCACACCACGGGGCGATCCAGATGATGACGAGGCCGACAAAGTCCTTCAGGTAGGTCGAGAAGCTCGAGGAGAGCACTGCGTAGAGGGTGACGCCGAGGCAGATGACCGAGTCGAGCAGGACCGCTTGATAGCGCTTCACTCGCAAGCCGAGCGCCTGGAGCGTGACGCCTGAAGAGTAGAGGTCGAGCGAGTTGATGGCGAAGAGCTGCAGGATCGTGATCGCACAGAAGAGCACGATGAACCAGGCGGGCAGGAAGCTCGCCCGGTTGATGGCCTCGAAGGGGTTCGAACCGTTCCAGACCTCGAAGGTGGCTCCGACTGCGGTGAGCAGCAGCGCCCCGAGGGCCATCAACAGCATCTGAGGCAGCGCGGTGGCCATGAAGACCCAACCCACGATTCCCTTGGGGGAGGCGTCCTCGGGGAGGTAGCGCGAGTAATCGTTGCCGCACTCGGTCCAGCTCAGCCCGGCCAGGACAAAGGAGAAGGCCAGGCCAGCGGTCCACAGCTGCCAGGTCGCCCCGTGCTCAGGCGCAAGTGAGGTGTGCACGTGGCTCCACGACGTCACGAGCAGGGCGACGTAGATGGCGATGAAGGGAGCGATGAGCCAGCGCAGGACTTTGACGATCGTGGCGTGGCCGAGGACCGGGAGGATGGCCTGGATCGCCACGGCACCGACGACCAGGCCGACCTTGAGCCCGTTCGACACCGCGAGGCCGGCATGCTCGCAGAGGATCAGGCTGGCGCCGACGATCAGGATCAACCCCATCGTCTCGAAGCCGATCATGGTGAGCCAGTTGAAGGCGGCGAGGATCTTCGAGCCTCGGGGGCCGAAGGCCGCCCGGTTGGAGCCGAAGGTGGTGGTGCCCGACTGGGGACCCTGGAGCGAGGTGAGCCCCACAAGGAACCATGAGAGGTTCCCCACCACGATGAGGATCAGGGTCTGGGTGAAGGTGAAGCCGAACCCCATGAGGATGGCGCCGTAGACGAGGTACTCCACGTTGAACGAGGCCCCGGCCCACATCCCGGCGAGGTCTCGGGGGCGGGCCCAGCGTTCTGCGGCAGGGATGTGGTCGACCCCATGGGTCTCGATGTGGAAGGCCTGATCCGTGTCAGGTGCCCGATCGAGCGTGTCTGCGTCGAGGGTGGTCACCAGCTCAGACGCAAGGGGGACTCGAGTTCTGTGCGCTCGCAGCGAGTCGGGGTGCGCCGCGGCAGGTGCGGCGAACGATTCGTGCAGCGCACGAAGTGGTCGGCCTCATGGTGCGTGCCGAGCCCGAGCTCGGCGAGGACTGCGGAACATTGTGACGGCAACGCCTGGAGCGGTCGCCCCGGGTGCTCGTCGCCAACGGAGTCACTCCACCACCAGCGGTCGTCCAACGCCCCTCCACTTCGACTCACACGCACGAAGAGGCCTCCACCCCTTCGTCTCCATTGTTAGCCCATCGAGCACGCACATGGCGCGGATCAGGAGCCAGATTTCGCTGGCATGCTTGGGCCCCATGGAGCCGCCAATCTTCCCTGATGCCCTCGCTGGCCAATTCAGTGCCGAGGACCACCACTTCCACCAGGGCTATCTGACCGAGGAGCAGGCCGACGACGATGCCGCCGAGGTCCTCGGGCTGCTCGAACTCGAACCCGGTGCGAGGCTGCTCGATGCAGGGTGTGGAGACGGTCGTCTCGCCGTGCGTCTGGCCGCTCTCGGCTATGTGGTGGTCGGCGTCGACAGCGATCCTGCACAACTTGAGCGGGCGCACGCCCGACGAATCGTTCCGGGGGCACGGCTCGCCTGGAGATGTGCCGATCTGGCTGACCTTGATGAACCGGGTGGCTTCGACGGGGTGTTCAGCTGGTTCAACTCGCTGGGCTTCGGCAGCGGCGCACATCATGAGCGGGTCCTCGACGCACTCTGCGCGGCCCTCCGCCCCGGTGGGACCCTCGTCATCGACACACTCGACCCCGAGGTCCTCTCCGAAATCCTGGCCTCACAGACCGAGGCAGTCCTCGTGCGCGTCGGCGACGACGTCCAGAGCGATCGTTCCCACCTCGATGTCAGCACCGGTCGGCTCGAGGTCGAGCGGGTCGCCACCATCGAGGGAGTCACGACCACTCGGCAGCTCTCGGTGCACCTGTTCACCCCGGCGCAGTGGGCGGCGGCGTTCGAGCGACGGGGGGTCGAGCTCGTGGCGGCCACCGCGCGGGCGGGGGCACCGCACGAGGACTCCGACGGCGAACTCGTGGTGGTCGGCCGTCGGAGCTGACCTACGAGGTGCTCCTCAGTGCTCGTGGTGGTGAAACGGCGCCTCGCCCACGTGATGGCTCTCGACGTCGGCCACCCGTCCGGGGACCTTGCGCCAGAGGACTACGGCGGCGACTGCAGAGCCGATCCCGAGCGGCGCAGTGAGGGTGAAGGGGATCCAATTGCCCACGCCGAAGAGGAATCCAGCGGCCACGGCCGAGAAGGCGATGGTGGCGGTGTTGGACGTGGCGTAGATCCCCTGAACTCGGCCCATGACCTCATCGGGACGGCCTCCGGTCAGGATCGACTGTGCGGAGGGAAGGATGAGCGAGTAGGCGATGGCCTCGAAGATGTTGAGCCCGATCATCACGTTGGGTGAGTTGATGTGGGGCCACATCAAGAACAGGCACATCGAGATGGTCACCCCGCCGACGGCCATGTAGCGCCGGTCCCAATGGTCGGTCATCCAGCCGGTGATGCGCACCAGGAAGATGTAGGGCAGGGAGAACACCGCCCAGGAGAGCCCGATCTGGAAGGCCGAGGCACCCTTTGCCTCCATGAGCATCGACCAGCAGGCTTCATAGACCCCGGTGGCCAGCCCGAGCGTGGAACCGATGAGCATCGCGCCCACCATCGCCTTGTCGATGCGGACCTGCTCGAGCGCGCCCTCTTCGGGGACGTGGATCTTGTCGTGTGCCCTGATGGCGCTCGAGGTGATTACGGGGATCGCTGCGATCGTGCAGATCACCGCGGTGAAGACGAAGAGCAGCCCCATGTGGTGCACGCCGACCGCAGCACCGAAGACAGGGCCTAAGAAGATGCCGATGAACATGCCCGAGTAGATCTTGGACGTGGCTTGTCCGCGCTCGTCGAGGGGGATGGCCGAGGAGACGAGGGCCAAGGCGGCGACCTCGACGGCTCCGGCGGCGGCACCCTGGATGAAGCGCAGCACGAGGAAGATCCATGGCCCGGTGGGCAGCAGGTAGGCCAAGGACGCCGCACCGTAGGCGATGAGCCCGCCGATCAGGATCGGCCGCTTGCCGATGCGGTCGACCAGGTGTCCGGCCGGATACTGCAAGCAGAGCCCGGCGAAGTAGAAGGCGGCCATGGTGACGCCGACGAAGCCCGTCGAGATGCCCTGGTCCTTGAGATAGATCGGGAGCAGGGGCAGGACGATGCCCGCACCCATCCACTCGAGCAGGACCACCATGGAGAGCCGTCGGACGAGCTTCTCCGCTCCGATCTCGTGGTGGCCCTTGCCGAGGTTTCCCTCGATCACATCGGCCATCGTTCAAATCTACCGGGCCTCCTTGCATTGGGAGGTGGGAAGATGGGACCCTCCACAGGAAGGGAGCGTGCAGTGGATCTCGGGCTCGACGGCTCAGTGGTGCCTGTCTCTTATACACATCTGACGCTGCCGACGATACTCCTTGTGTA
>CAWUMT010000027.1:0-11035 GCA_963923735.1 uncultured Acidimicrobiales bacterium | reverse complement strand
TCGTCGCCAGTCGATCCTCTATGTCCCCACCGACCTGGGCGACCGGCGGGCCGACGGGGCCGAGGAGCGCATCGCCGAGGAGATCGCCGGGCTAATCGAAGCCGCCGGTGGCCGCACCCTCGCCCTGTTCACCTCACGGCGTGCCATGAACGAGGCAGCCGACCGGGTGGCCGACATGGTCACCCACCCGCTGCTCGTCAAAGGGGCGTCGTCGAACCGGGCGCTGATCGAGGCCTTCCGTGACGAGGAGCAGGCCTGCCTGTTCGCCACCATGGGGATGTGGCAAGGGCTCGACGTCCAGGGCCCCTCGCTCAGCCTGGTCACCATCGACCGGTTGCCCTTCGGCCGGCCCGACGACCCACTCCTCGAAGCACGACGCCGCCGTGCCGGGACTCAGGCCTTCAAGGTCGTCGACCTACCCCGAGCAGCGACCCTCCTGGCGCAGGGGGTGGGCCGACTCATCCGCTCAGCCACCGACCGCGGGGTGGTCGCCGTCCTCGACGACCGACTGGCCAAGGCGGGCTATCGCAACATCCTGCTCGACGCTCTCCCCGACATGAAGCGGTCCATCGACCGAGACGAGGTGCGCGAGTTCCTTCGCACCATCGCCGAGGAAGGTGGCGACTGAGGTTGGCCTACGAGGCCGAACCAGTACTGGCTCAAACCATTTAGAGCTCATCGAACGTCGCCAATTTGCTGCGGTAAAGATTGAATAATGCCGGGTCGCCGAGAAATCTGGATTGATCAGGTGCACCACTTGTTAGGCACTTCCCACTCCCCCGGTTACTTCCACTTTGGTAGATCCTCACCAGAAGAGTTGGACCAGTATCGGAGGGCCGCAGTAAGGATTCTTCTAACCAATAGCTCTCAGCCTAAGAGTTCTATCTGCGCCTCATATGCCGGATAATCTTAATAATGCAAAAGACCACAGTGTAAAATGTAATGAACAACGCCAATTTTATAAATAGTGGCCCTGAATCTGGCTTTGAGGAACTCAGTAAAATTGCAACTGTTCCGCCCGCAATGAAGCAGATAACGGAGAAAACTAAGGAAGAGAAACTCCAACGATCTTTGAATATTGATTCAATTTTCTTCATCGCCAATTATTTCCTACGAAAGAATAACCATAGTAAGGGTAGGGATAGATCGAACCAAATTTGAGAATGATTCCTCCTCCTCGATTATATGCTCTCTCGAATATTTCGCCTCCCCGAACAAAGACGACTGCAATTCCGATTGAGCAAGCAGCTCGCAATGCCGCAAGCAATGGATTAGCAAGGGGAATCATTTGACATACGAATCCAACTGCAGTCGAAACAGTGGAAGTGGTAATCGCCCACCACAAACTGTGAATATCAGAATGAGTCCAGTGTAGATAGATGAACCACCCAAATGAAATACTGAATAAGCCACTCAAATCAGAACTATTTACCGGATCATTACCACTATATGAATAATCTTTCACTCCTGTTGGTAAGGGATCTTGGCTTATGAACTGTGCCGAACCTGGGTCGTAATACCGGGCGATCAAATAGATGAGCCCGGTTGGGTCCGTATACCCCCCGCCGAACCCGAAGGGCGTCGTGCCCACGAAGTTTGAGTTGATCGACGTCTGGGCGCTCCCCACTCCACCTGGCTCAGCTACGCCTCCTGAAGCGGTGATCGGGTTCCCATACGCGTCGTAGTCGGTGTAGTTGACGAGCTTGTTCTGGAGCGATGGGGATCCTTGGAGTTGAACGAGTCCCCTGACCTCGCTGTTGGCACCGGTGATGAGGAGGTCTGAGGTTATCGTCGAGCCTGATCCGGAGATCTGCTCTAGGGGAACGTTGGTCCCCGGGAGGTAGACAAAACTCGAGGTGGCATCAGAGAGCAGTTGGGGAATGCTTTCTGCGCTGTTCCAGGCAAAGGTGCTCGATCCAGATCCCGAGGTCGCAGACATGCGTAAGTTGTCCCCGTTGTAGGAATACGAGGTCGAGTTTGTTCCAGGGCCGGTGCAGGTAGTTCCGCTCGTGTTGACGCAAATCAGTGTCCCCCGGGCAGAGTCCCATGCATAGGTCGAAGGATTGCCTGTTGAAGGGCTGGCTCCGGTTCGTTGGCCATCTGCATTGTAGGAATACGTCGTCGATCCGCTGGGCGCGAGGTTGCAACCATTCGTCGAGATTGAAGGCGACGTCCAGCAGAGATGTCCGTTTCCGTTTGCCTGGGAATAGGTCGCCGTGGCGAATTGATTCGCTCCTTGAAGGATGTTGCCCGAGGTCGAATAGGCATATCCGTTGCTTCCCGAGGAGGCACCGATCGGGCCGGATGCGACCTGGCTCGAAGGGGTGTAAGTGAACGAATCCGTAGCCATAGCGGTGGTGCCAAGCGTAGGCGTGACGCTCGCGATGGTGCCGAGTCCGCCCTGGTTTCGGGAGATGGAGAACGAGACGAGATTCGATGTCCCGCTCGATGCGGTCACTGCGATGCTCGAGAGCAGCGAAGTTGGCGTATATGCATTGGCGATCCCGACTGCTCCTGCGTTGGCCGAGACTCCGGTCAGATCTCCGTTGACGTCATAGTTCAGACTGAACGAGTTCCCTGCCCAGTCACCAACGGCGGAGACCTGGCCGTTCGTGCCGTAGGTGTAACTGACCGTGCCGGGTCCCGTGCCGGTTCCTCCGTTCGAGGGACACCACGACCCGGTCGACGCAGAGGGATACGTCAGACACGTGAGGTTCGAATTGGCGTCGTATCCATAGGTGATCGTCGCTCCGAGTCCGTCGACCACCTTGATCAGGCGGTCAAAGGCGTCATAGGAGTAACTGGTCGTCCCCGTGGCATCCACCATCGAGGCCCGCTGACCGGTGCTGGTGTAGCTATACCGGATCACGCCGGCACCAGAGCCCGGCGATGCACAGGTGTTGTTGGCGAGATTGGGTTCAAAGGAGCACGTGAGGCGTCCCGCCGTGTCGTATTGATTGGCCACGGTGTCTGCACAGGGAACCGATGAGGTAGTGGGATCACACGTGGTCGGGTTTCCACTCGGTCCCGTGGTCGCGATGAGCTGGCCCTGATCGTCGAAGAAGGTGGTCGTCACGCCACCGTCGGCGTTGGTTGTCGAGGTCTGCACAGGATAGGCAGAATCGCCTGCGGCGTACTGGGAGGAGGTATCGCCTGCGACGCCCGAACAGCTGGCCACCGTCGTAGCGACTGGACCGCTCACGCACGTGTTGCCGTAGGGGTCGAATGATGAATAGAGGGTGGAGGGATTCGACCCTGAGGACGTGACGGACTTGGTGGCTTGAGTGGGAAATCGTGCGTCGCCGTAGGTGAAGTTCGTCACCTTTCCGCTGGCGTCAGTCTCCTGGGTCGGTGCGGTCGTGTCGGCGAGGTAGGAGTTCTCCACGAGACTCGCCCCCGCTGGTGGACTCGAGCATGCGTTTGAAGATGTCGTACTCGCCGTGAATGTCCAGCAGAGTCGCCCATTGGCGTCGTACTTGTTCGTCGTTATCCGAGCGGGCGTCGTCACCTGCTTGATCGTGAGGACATTTCCCGCTCCGTCATAGGTGTAGGACGACGCTCCAGCCGGGCTCGGAGGCGTGATCGTTTGAATCGACCCATTGGTGAAGTAGGAGTAAGTGGTCGCGTACGGATTGGATCCAGCGCCACATGCCGCTCCGGCTTGTCCATTGGGCGGCAAGGTGCAGGTGACCTGTCCGTCATCGTTGTAGGTCGATGTCGAAACCGAGGGGGCCGTGGTTCCATACCCCACCGTGGTCGACTTGAGATCGCCTCGATTCGAATACGTGTACCTGGTCGCACCTGTCGGCACACTTGAACACGAGGTACTAGCCGTGGAGACCGAAGGTGGGGTCGTCCAGCAACGAAGCCCGGTCGTTGAACTGTAGGAATTTCGCGTGATCGAACCTGCCTGATCAACTGATGCAACGAGGTTTCCGACCGAGTCATAGACGAAACTCGAGAATCCTGGGACCCCCGTGCTCGTCGCAGGGCACGATGGCGTGCTCGTCAACGACGTGCCAGGACTTGCGGACCAGCACAATTCGTGCCGGTTGTTCCCACCGAGGTCGTTATAGGCAGCCGTCGTCGTATTGCCATTGGGGTCTGTGAAGGACGTGAGGTCCCCAGCCACGTCAACCACCAAGATCGCAGGCTGACTCGACGGCGCGACCCCCGCATCGGTCGGGCCGACGACCGTTTGTGTAACCGCATCGTCTTGACCTGCGGTCGAGGCCTGGACGTAGAAGAAGCTCCATGATTCGGTGTCCGCTGATGAGGCAGTGGCGCTTGCTCCGAAGGAGGTCGCGATCAATTGGGAATTCGAATAGGAATTCACATCGATCTCTGCATCCGGGTAGCTCACGGTGGTTGTCTGGTTCCCGGTCGAACAGTTCTTCGCAGACGTGCTCAGTACGTTCGATGAAGATGCCGACGTGGCCAAGCCGCCGCTCGAGTTGTTCCAGAGCTGGCAATTGGCGTTTGAGTACGAATAGCTCGTCGTGTGGGTCCCCATCGGGTCGACCACGCTGGAAACCATCCCTGAGCCGTAGGAGATTTGCTGTGCCCGCCCAGCGGAATCGGTGTTCTTGGTCATGTTCGAGTTGTTGGGCCAACTCGACATTCCATAGGTGAAGCTCGCAGTGACCGTCCCAGAACTCGCAGGTGCAGGTGAGGTGATGCTGGTCAGGTTGATATTCGTTCCAGAGGTGTCGTACGAGAATCCATAGGTTCTCCCCATTGGATCAGTGACCGAGGTGTAGAGCCCGAAGGCCTCCTTGGCCCACATCACTCGACCAGCGCCATCGGTCGCGGTGACACACAGCCCACCCCAGGTGCTTGGACACGGGCCTGATCCAGGTGCCACGTTGAAGTTCCACGCAACCGTCCCTGTCGTCGAGATTTTTCCTTGATAGGCGAGGTCGCCGAATGCGGTGTAGATCGAGATCGCCTTCCCGCCAGACTTGTTGATCTGGTAGTAGCCGTAGGTCGCCGAATGACCGAGTTGGGCGTCAACCCGTCGGGCGGCGCAGTAGTCCACATTGCTCGTAGAGATTGTGTACTTGAGATAGGACGAAGCTCCCCCGGAGGGACACGTAGCCCCGCCCGGGTCAACACTGAAGTACGACTGGCCGGTATTGGCATCGTTTGTCGCCACGTTCCCCGAGCTGTCCACCGAAATTGACGCAGTCAGAGATGAGTTCCAGCCATAGCCAAAGCCTGTCGGAGTCGCAGCCTGTTCACGCTGTTGGATCGCCAACGCTGAGTCATACGAGAGCGACATCTCCAAGTTGCCATCGATCCCGGGGATTGAGAAGAGGTTCTTTGACGCAACGTAGTCGCCGAGGACGGGACCGACGGGCTCTCCGGGCTTCGTGCTCTGTCCTCCAGAGACGGTCTTGAGTCCTGCTGGCGTGCACGTAGCGCAGAGCTGTTCCGAAGAGCCACCGCCGAAGAGCTCATTGCTCTGCATGGGAACGACGTTGGCGATTGCATTGTTGAGGACGTTGCCCGCCGAGGTGCTCCACGTGACTCCGTTGGCACCCGTGATGGACGCCACGCCGCTGTTCGAGACGCTCAGTGAGGTCGCATGCGTCCCGTCACTCCCAGAAGCCCAGAGCCTCGTGCCTGCGCTGTTGAACAAGATGAGGTTCCCACGTGGCCTCAGCTGGAGATAAGAGCCACCTGTGACGCCTGCGTTCCACTTCGTCGCACCCGAAGAGATGGTGAGGACCTTGAGCGCTCCAGTCGAAGTGATCGTGAGTTCGTACGTACCGTTCGCAGAGACGATGGCATCTCCCAGATTGATCTGACTTCCCGGGCTCAACTGCGACAATGTCGTCGCTCCAGCCGGAGTGACGCCCAGCGTGACATTTGAGAGCGACGAAAAGCCCAGAGCGACGATGACACCGAAGAGGACGAAGCGAGAGGTCGTCCGACGCACGAAACGGGTCGGGTCGAATCGATGCATCATGATGCCTCCATCTTCGATGCCGGCATCGGACGGAACTCCGAGAGCTCGGTCGTCGTCCAGGACGTGCCGCCAGACGACGACGTCGCTGGCATCCCCCCAACAACGGCGCTCATCCCAACCGCGCTCCTTCCGACAGCGATGCAGCGGGAAGGACCTTCACATTGGAAGTCGGCCACCATGTCAAAAGCGTCAGGACCACTGGGTCCACTACTCCACGTTCGCCCGCCGTCGCTTGATTCGATCAAGATCGAAGTACCACCACTCTGGACAGCAGAACCGCTGGCCTTGCAGGCCACCGGAGTCGGGCACGTGACCCGTGAGAGAGATGCCGTCCCACTCGGAAGTGAGAGCGCAGACCAACTCTCCCCAGCGTCTGAGGTGATGATTCCTTGTGCGCTGGCATCGGACTGGAACGATCCTGCTGGATTCGGGCCGAGAGCAACGCAGGTCGTTGCACTCGAACATGCGATCGAGAAGAGCTGTTGAATCCCCCCGGGGACGCCGACTTTGCGCCAGGACATCCCACCGTCAGAACTCTTGAGGATCGAGGCACCGACGCTGATGCAACTCTTTGGAGTGGGACACGCAATGGCCCCCAATCCACCCGAGCCTTGCGGAAGCTGAACTTCACTCCACGAGACACCTCCATCAGAGGTTCGGGTGATCGCCCCACGAAGAGGGCCGGTTGCATTCGCCGTGACGCCACCCGCGACGCAGTCCGAGACCGTCGGGCAACTGACGCCCAAAAGGGTGGTCTCTGAAATGGGAACTGCTGAAACCTGCCAGGTTGCTCCCCCGTCGCCGCTCCGAGCAGCCACCCCGCGCCCGACGGCGATGCAGTGCCGTGAGTCAGCACAATCGATTCCATTGAGCTCGGAGGCCCCCCGCGGGAACGAAGCGGGGGTCCAGTGGGCCCCGCCATCACTGCTCCACGAAGCGACGCTGTTTCGATGATCATCCGCACCAACCGCGACGCACGACATCGAAGTCGAGCACACTGCCCCATTGAAGCCCCCAAAGCCCTCCTCGGCTCCTCCTGAGATCGAGAAGAAAGGGGCAGCAGACTGGTCGGGACCGTTCGCCAATGCAGAAGGCAGTGAAGGAACCCCAGACGAAGCATTCGCCTGACTTGCGGAGTTTCCCGCCGAAGCTCCAGAAGACCCATTGCCCACCACGGCCAACGCAATCCCTGATCCAAGCAACAGGAGCATGGCCACAGTTGCTCCAACGAAGAGTCTCGGGCTCTTGTTTCTCCGGCCCTCAAGCCTTGTGCGGAGAGCACCCTTGAGATCTCGTGTTGCGCCACTTGTCAGATTTCGAGCCACTAGTACCCCCCGTACGAGCTCAGCTTCAATTGTTCAGATCACTGCATCCGACGGTGTCCGCGTGAGATCGCCAACAACCGCCATTGGTATTTGCGCCGCAGCCTTCGGGCTAGAAGAGCGGCCCCATGTTTCCGTAGGCGCAGAGGTAATTGACGTGCTGGCCGATCGGATTCTGCATACACACTTCCCAAGACCAGAAGAAGGGTGATCCTGCAATCGAGCTCTGGGCCCACACTCCGAACTGATTCGTGGTCGCTATTGCGCCCTGGGCAAACGCCGTGTTGGCGATGGTCGTGCTGCTCCAATATCCAGAGGAGTCCGTATTGCAGTAGCCGGTCACGTTCTGAATCGACGAAAACGCTACGTAATAGAGTCCGGCCTGCTGCTTGAAGGAACAGGTCTGCCCGTAACTGTTTGTGAGGGATCCATTGATCACCGTCGCGAACGGTGCGTTGGTGTCTTGAACGTGAACGTAGGTCACCGGATCGCCAGGAACGGTCACCGTGTACTCGCAGTACCCAGCGGTGTCATAGGAAATCGCGGTGTCTCCCGAACTCAAACTCACTGCTCCGCTGGGGCCAAGGAACGGATCAGAGATCGTGGCGCCCTGCGGCAGCGGCTGACTCCATTCGGGGTTGACTGGGCAGTCAGTCACAGAAGCTACCGGTGTGGCGGGTACGCCCAGGGGCACGCCCTGGATCACTTCGGGCACCAACTCCTCGGTTCCGACAGACGTTGGGTTCAGTTCAGAAGCAGACGCAACCGGGGCGAGGGACAAGGTCGCTCCTCCGATTGACATGACGGAACAAACAAGTGCCGTCAATCCCAACTTTCGGATTCGAGTTCCCATTTCCATCCTTCCGCCAATTGACTGCGAAGCGCGCTCATCCTTCGGCCAACTCATTTGCCACTCACGGTGTACTCACACGAACCCTGGGTCGGGTAGGTGACCATTGATTGGCCCGAATCGAACTCCACGGATCCGCCCGTCGCCAAGGAAGGCGGAGAGATGGCTACTCCCTCAGGTAGTGGCTGGCTCCAGGACGGGGAAGCGGGGCACTCAGAAAGGTCGCTGACCACTCCGCCAGGAACTCCGACGGGAGTGCCCTTGATCGGAGCTGCTGCCTGACTCGCCCCACCGAGCGCCGCCACTCCCAGAACTGCCCCCGAGATCGAAACCCCGAGCGCCGCCGTCAGCATTACGACTCTCCACGCAGGCTTCTTGGCCACACCCGCTCCTCCGCACCTTGAACCATTCGATTTCGATGGAACATTACTCGGATTTTCGTAGTAGTCAAGAACCAGCAACTGCAGTGAGATCGCAGGAACGATGAGTGGGTGGGTGCTAGGGGTGCTCTTGTTTCTTGAGGTACATGCAGGTCAATGCCCATCAGGGAATCCTCAAGTTCCACGCAAGGAACGAGCGAATCGTTCAGATCAACAGACGAGCGGTAGAGTCCGCCTATGGCTCGAATTCGCTCCGTGGGCTCCTTTGACCGGCGCATCCTGGTCATGACGAGCCTCGCCGGTGGGGCCAAGCATGGCTACGCCCTCATCAAGGACATCGAGGAGTTCTCCGGAGTCACGTTGGGCCCAGGGACCCTCTATGGGTGCCTCACTCAGCTTGAAGAGGACGGCTTCGTCGAGGCGCTCTCCGAGGAGAAGCGACGCCGACCCTTCCGGCTCACGGAGGAAGGCAGAGCCGCCCTGCGTGCTGCCTTGGTGCAATCCGCTGAGATCTCCACCGCAGGCCTGATGCGCCTGTCGGGCGCCGCAGGCTGATCCCTCGATGGCTCGCCGCTCGCTTCGATGGCTCGTTGGGGCGTATCCGAAGGCGTGGCGCAACGATCACGGACCTGAGCTGAGTTCCCTGGTCGACGAACTCGTCGAGGATGGTGCCCATCGGGGCTCGCTCGCCTTCGACCTCATCAAGGGCGGCCTTGGCGTGCGCTGGCGGTCCCTCAGGGCGACTGAGGTGCTGCTCGCTGGCTGCGCAGTGGTGCTCCTCACGCTCGGCGTTACCTATGGCGCCCAGTTCGCCTCAGAACCCCAGGACAGCCCGACTCCGTCGTCCCACGCCAACTCTCACACCATGACGACGCCGAATCCCCATGCCCCGACACCCACGCGCTCATCGGCCTCCGAGCCGAGCTCTGTCGTCTCGTCGTCCTCTCCTTCGTGCCAGATCTCCTCATTCACTAGAGGCGATTCAGCAACCGACTCGGGCCACCCGCTCGCCGTGGTCAACCTGTGCACCGACCGATCTTGAGCAGTCGCTGCGTCAGCGCTCTTCTCCCTGTGAACGAACTCGTCTCGCTCACGTCTCTGACCTGAGGTTCGCCGCTCGGTTCTCCAATGGGAGACGGCCGAACATCCTCTGCGCCGAGCGCTGAAGCGTTGAGTGAGGCGCGCCACGAGCACCGCGATGACCACCCGGTCCTCGCGTTCGCTCATCCCTTTTATGTCGAGATCCACTTGAGCGAGGTTGGCCAGACAGTCCCTGAGTTCCCCCGCTCCATCGCCCACGGGGCTGACGAAGCTTCCTGAGGAGTTGGCTCAGTAGCCGAGGCGATCCAGCAGATCGGCTCGGGACTGCCAGTTCTTCTCCACCCGCACCACCAGCTCGAGGTGCGTACCCTCAGGCAGCTGGGCTCGAGCCGCGGTGCCCACGGCCTTCAAGACCTCGCCGCCCTTGCCGATCACGATGCCCTTCTGTGAGTCACGCTCGACGAGGATCTCGACGCGGATGAAGTTGCCTTCCCATTCGGTGACCTGGCAGTGGATGGCGTGCGGGAGCTCATCGCGGGTGCGATAGAGCAGTTGCTCGCGCACGAGCTCGGCGATGTGGGCCGCCTCGTCCTGATCCGAGATCATCTCTTCGGGGTAGAAGGGATGACCCTCGGGCAGATGAGCGAGCACGAAGTCGACGAGCCGGCTGACGCCCTTGCCGGTCTTGGCCGAAATCGGGAAGTACTCCGCCCGCTCCAGCGCCTCGGGCGCCCGACGCTCTTCGGCCAGCTCCCCGGTGGCGATCAGGACCGCCTGGAGCTGTTCAGCAGTGCGCCCCCCACCGGCAGAGTCCGCCTTGTTCACGCAGATCGCCAGCGCCGCACCTGAGCGCTCCGCCACCTCGAGGCAGCGCCCGAGCACTCGGCGATCGCCGGGACCCACCGCCTTGGTGGCCTCGACGAGGGCGATGAGCACGTCGACGTCGCCGAAGGCGTCATCGGCCTGTTCATTAAGCCGTTCACCCAATCGGGTCTTGGGCTTGTGGATGCCCGGGGTGTCGACGAAGACCACCTGGGCATCCGGGCGAGTGAGCACGCCACGGATCTGGTGGCGGGTCGTGTTGGCCCGCGGCGAGACGATGGTCACCTTCTCGCCGATGATCTGGTTCACCAGCGTGGACTTGCCCACGTTGGGCCGCCCGACGATGGCGGCAAACCCAGCGCGCATCAGTCCTGACCGACCACGAGACGCTCAACGCGGACTCGGTCGATCCGTCGGTTCTCGACCTTCGCCGCCGTCAGGCGCAGGCCGTCGACCTCGACCGCATCGCCTTGGTCCGGCACGCCGGCCGCCAGGTCGAGGACGAGCCCGCCGATGGTGTCGAACCCTTCCTTCGGCAGCTCGGTGCCGATCAGGTCGTCAAGGTCGTCGATGAGCATCTTGCCCGGGACCACCCAGGTCCCCTCGTCGATCTGCTCGACCTCATCGAGCTCAGGGTCGAACTCGTCGA
>CAWUMT010000026.1:0-11117 GCA_963923735.1 uncultured Acidimicrobiales bacterium | reverse complement strand
GGGTGTGCGGCCGCTCCCTGAGCGAGTGGTACGGTCCCAAGCCGTGAGGTACCACGCGAAGGTTGAAGTCCGTCTGCGGCCTGGGATCGCCGATCCCGAGGGCGCCACCATCGAGCGAGCCCTGCCCGCACTGGGGTTCGATGGCGTCGCCTCGGTTCGCGCCGGGCGCTGCTTCAACCTCGAGCTCGACGCCACGGACCTTGAGTCCGCGCGGAGCCACGCCGCTGCGGTGGCGGATCGGCTCCTCGCCAATCCTGTGATCGAAGAGTCGATCATCGAGGTCACCGAGCTCTGATGCCTCCCGTCGTCGGCGTCCTCCTCTTCCCCGGCACCAACTGCGAATACGACGCAGTGGTGGCCATGGAGGGTCTTGGTGCCGAGGCCCGGTTGATCTTCCATACCGAGTCCTCGCTCGACGGGTTCGACGCGGTGATTCTTCCCGGCGGGTTCGCCCACGGTGACTACCTGCGCCCAGGGGCGATCGCCCGGTTCAGCCCCATCATGGAGGCGGTGAGCCGCTTCGCCGCCGATGGGGGACCGGTGATCGGGATCTGCAACGGCTTCCAGGTGCTCTGCGAGGCGCACCTGCTTCCCGGTGCACTGCAGAAGAACCGCGGCCTGACCTTCCTGTGTCAGCCCACCACGCTTGAGGTTGTTTCGACGCGCTCGGCCCTCACGAGAAGTGCCACCGTGGGTCAGCAGCTCTCGGTGCCGATCAACCACTTCTCGGGTTCGTACACCTGCGACGTCGACACGCTGCGAGCACTGCGCGAGAACGATCAGATCGTGTTGCGTTACGTCGAGAATCCCAACGGCTCAATCGACGACATCGCAGGGATCTCGAATGAAGCCGGCAATGTGGTCGGACTCATGCCCCACCCCGAGCGCGCGTCATCTGAGTTGCTGGGCTCCGCAGACGGGCTGGTGCTGCTCCGCTCGATCCTGAACTCGCTCCCGGTCTGATAAGCAGACCCGAGAGGATCAGGCCTTTCGGGTGCGCTTGATACCGGCCTTGGTGAGCACAGCCGGTGCCACGCCAGCTTCGCGCCAGGTGGAGTAGTCGATGCCCTTTCGCTCGCCATAGCCCTTGGCAGCAGAGACGAAATCCTTCTCGAGCTTCTTCACGTCCTGGCTTGACTGCAGGCGCTTGAGTTCGGCTTCAAGGTCCTTGCGCTCCTGGCGGAGGAGGAGGGAATCGAGTGCGTCGGTGCCCTCAAGCTCGGTGTTGATCGCGCTAATGCGACGCTCGACGGAAGCTGGAGTGCGCTTACGGCCACGCTTGCCGCGGTTTGCGGCAATTGCCTCGAGATAGCGGCGGACTGCGGCACCCTCCCGGCGACCCTGGGCAAGTGCATCCTTGTGCTCGTTCGTCATGGCGGTCTTGGTAGCGGCCATCGTGATCACGTCTCCTTGAAGTTCGTGTCCACTACCTTATCGGGGATTTGATCATTTTGGATCGTCATCACCTAGTTGATGAAAGTAGGGACAAGCGTCAGATTTGATGAGCGAGCACTCCCCATATTCCGGGTTTTTGTTCCTGAGTGCCTCGAAGTGCTTGCGTCTACAACGGTCGCTTCCTGAGTGGAAGATGAGCACTTGTTCATATATTCGTAGCAAAGGGTTCTCAGAATCGGGGAATCTTCGACAAAGTGATCTCGAGTGCTCAAGTTTGGGCCCACCGCACGATCACAGTGGGGCAAGGCACTACCTTTGATTTCCATGGCCTCCACCCCTGCTGATCAGCCACTGCATCGGGCCCTGGGCCTGACAGACGACGAGTTCGCCGAGATCACCTCGGTCCTCGGTCGAGAGCCCAATGCCCTCGAGACCGCCCTCTACTCGGTGATGTGGTCGGAGCATTGCTCGTACAAGTCCTCGAGAGGCCACCTCAAGCGGCTCCCCACCGAGGGCCCCAAGGTGCTGGTCGGTCCCGGTGAGAACGCCGGCGTGATCGATGCGGGCGACGGCATCGCCGTGGCCATCCGGATCGAGTCGCACAACCACCCTTCCGCCATCGAGCCCCACCAGGGTGCGGCCACCGGGGTCGGCGGCATCCTGCGCGACATCTTCACGATGGGCGCGCGGCCCCTCGCCGTGATGGACCCGCTCTTCTTCGGCGTCCCTGATGATCCGCGCCAGCGCTGGCTCATCGAAGGGGTGATCGGCGGCATCTCGAACTACGGGAACTCCGTCGGTGTCCCCACCATCGGCGGCGAGCTCACCTTCGACCGCTGCTATCAGACCAACCCGCTGGTCAACGTGCTGTGCGTGGGTGCGCTTCCCGTGGAGCGCCTCGTGCTCGGGCAGGCCTCGGGAACCGGAAATCTCGCGGTGCTTCTCGGCTCGACCACCGGTCGTGACGGGATCGGTGGCGTCTCGGTCCTAGCGTCCGCCGGCTTTGAGGCCGAAGACGGCGCGGCGAACCTCGATGACTCCAAGCGGCCGGCAACTCAGGTTGGCGACCCCTATGAGGAGAAGCGTCTCATCGAGGCCTGCCTGGCGCTCCTCGATGAGGGCCTCGTGGTTGGCATCCAGGACCTCGGCGGCGGCGGACTCGCTTGTGCGACGTCGGAGACCTCGGCACGCGGCCGGGTGGGCATGGATGTCGACGTCAACGCCATCCCTCGCCGCGAGGACCACATGGAGCCCTGGGAAGTCATGATCTCCGAGTCTCAGGAGCGCATGCTGGCCATCGTCACGCCCGAGGACCTCGACAAGGTCGTCGAGCTCTGCAACCGCTGGGAGGTGCGCGCCAACGTCATCGGCCGGGTGACTGAACCCGACTACGACGCGGCAGGTGAGCCCGTCGGGATGCTGCGGATCCGCGACGGCTTCGAAGGCCCTCTGCTTGCGGAGGTGCCCGCCGCCTCACTGGCCGATGAAGCCCCGCTCTATGACCGTCCTCGAGCCGAGCCGGCCAACCGCGCGACGCGTCTCGCCGATGACCCGACGGTTCAAGCAGCGTCGGTCGACGTGGCCGAGGCGCTCGCCGCACTGCTGCTTGATCCTGCCCCGGTCTATCGCCAGTATGACCACCAGTTGTTCTTGAACACCGTGATCGGCCCAGGGGCCGATGCATCCCTGCTCCGTCTCGCTGGACCGGGGCTGCCCGCGTCCAACAAGGCGCTGAGCCTGAGCACGGATTCGAACCCGCGCTGGTGCTCGCTCGATCCGCGCCGCGGCACCGCAGCAACGGTGGCCGAGTCGCTGGCCAACGTCGCCGCCACCGGTGCGACCGGCATGGCCGTGGTCAACTGTCTCAACTTCGGCAACCCTGAGCACCCCGAGGTCATGTGGCAGCTCTCCGAGTCGATCGACGGCATGGGCGAGGCCTGCGTGGCGCTCGGTTTGCCGGTGATCGGCGGCAACGTCTCGCTCTACAACGAGTCCGGCGGCGCCGACATCGACCCGACGCCGGTCGTGGGCACCCTCGGCCTTCTTGAGTCACTCGCTGTGCGTCCCCCCTCGCTCGACTGGAACGAAGGTGAGGCCGTAATCCTGCTTGGCGTGCGTGCCGAGGGCGGGGAGCGCCCGTACCCCCTGGCCGGTTCACGCCTTGCCGTCGACGTGCTCGGCCATCGCGACGGCACCTTGTTCGAACTTGATCTCGACGCGCACAAGAAGGCGTGTGATCTCGTGGCCGCCCTCGTGGCCGAGGCGGCTGCTGGGCATCCCTCGCCGGTCACCGCGGTGCACGATGTCGGATCTGGAGGCATCGCGGTGGCCGCCGCCGAGATGGCCATCGCGGCGAAGCTCGGTGCAGAGCTCTCCGGGATCGACGGAGTGGCCGAGGCGTTCTGTGAACGGCCGGGACGATTCCTCGTAGCGACTCCGCTCCCGAACCAGGTGCTCGAAGCCGCTGCTGGCTACGGCGTGCCCGCAGTGATGCTCGGCAAGGTCACGGGCTCGACCCTCGAACTTGAGGGGCTTTGCTCGGTGGAGGTCAGCGAACTGGCTTCTCGGCGTGCAGGCGCCTTCACCGCGGCGCTCGACGCTGCGGGCTGAGCGACGCCCTAGGCGACGGGGCGCCGAGCCTTCAGCTCGGCCAGTGCCGTATCGGGGACCTTCATCTCCGAGGGTGTGCCGATGTTGCGCTTGACACCTTTGCCCGGGGTGACGTCAGGGGTCTTTTCCCCGTGGAAGTCTGAGCCGCCTGTGGCCACGAGGCCGTGGCGTTCGCAGAGCTCGACGATCATGGCCACCTGATCAGGACGGTGACGGCCGTAGTAGGCCTCGGCGCCCGAGACTCCCCAGCGGGCAGCGTCGCTGAAGGCTCGTTCGAGCAGCTCTCGTTCCTCATCCAAGGTGTAGACGGACCCGCCGCGGGCCGAGGCGAAGGTCTGGAGGGGATGGGCCAGCACGGTGACCGCACCGGAGGCGGTGGCCATCTCGGTGGCCTCTTCGATGGAGATCTTGGCCTTCGAGACGTAGGCCTTGCCCCCGTCGCCCAAGAGCTCATTGAAGACGCTCTGGAGATCGCTGAACTCCTCGGGGTAGGCCGTCTGGATCACCTCTGCGAAGTGTGGCCGGCCGGCCTCGGCCAGCGGCTTGCCGGCCAGTGCTTCGACGGTGGACACCGAGATCGGGTACCCGACCTCGGCCAGCTTGTCGATCAGTCGCTGGTTCCGATTCGCCCGGTCGTCGCGGAGGTTGGCCAGGGCTGCGTGCAGCGGGGAGTCCGCATCCTCGAGGAAGTAGCAGAGCAGGTGGGCACTGCGGCCGGTCTCCTCCAAGAGGCAGGAGATCTCGACGCCGGGGACCGCCTCGACGCCGCGCTCGGCCAGGGCCGCGGCGTAGCGGGCGGAGCCCTCCATGGTGTCGTGGTCGGTGAGGGCAGCGGCGGAGACGCCTGAGGCGGCCACCACCTGGGCGAGGTCCTCGGGTGAGAGGGTCCCGTCGGAGCAGGTCGAGTGCATGTGGAGGTCGATCACGACCCCAAGGGTACCCGGGGGGTGTGGCCCAACTAGGCTGAGGGTCGCGATGGACGGCGGCGGAACCCACCATCGGCCCCTTGGGCCGGACACGGCGTGGGAGCACTCTGTCCGATGAAGGAGGCCTGCGGCGTCTTCGGCATCTACGCACCTGGTGCGGACGTCGCACACCTCTCCTTTGACGGCATCTTCGCCCTGCAGCACCGAGGCCAGGAGTCCGCGGGCATGGCGGTGGCGGAGGACGGCGAGATCATGGTCGTCAAGGACAACGGACTTGTCACCTCGGTCTTCGACGACCGAACCCTCCAGAGCCTGACGGGTGATGCGGCCATTGCCCACACGCGCTATTCGACCGCCGGCTCCGGCGACTGGCGCAGTGCCCAGCCGGTGCTCCGCCTGGCCGGGGACGGAGGGTTCGCCCTGGCTCACAACGGCAACCTGACCAACACCGAGGTGCTCGCCGATCAACTCGGTGCGCTACCCGGCATGGGCTTGACTGACTCGGACACCATGGCGGAGCTGATCGCCCGGTCCTACGAGTCGCACTTGGCCCAGGGTGGCTCTCTGCGCGAAGCCCTGCTCGACTCGCTGCCCAAGATCGAGGGTGCCTTCTCGCTCTGCCTGCTCGATGCCACGCACATTTACGGCGTGCGCGACCCTCACGGGTTCCGCCCACTGTGCCTCGGTCGCCTTGGCGACGGTGACGAGCCCGAGGGGTGGGTGCTTGCCTCAGAGACTCCGGCGCTCGACGTCATCGGCGCCACCTTCGTGCGGGAGATCGAGCCCGGCGAGCTGATTCGCATCGGCCCCGAGGGAGTCTCCTCGGAGCGCTACGTGGAGGCGGGCGTCGTGGACCCCCACCTCTGCATCTTCGAGTTCGTCTACTTCGCCAGACCCGACTCACTGCTCATGGGTCGTGAGGTCCACGGGACCCGTCGCCGCATGGGCGAGTTGCTCGCCTCGCAGGCACCGGTCGCTGCCGACATGATCATGGGCGTTCCTGACTCAGGCGTGCCGGCCGCAGAGGGCTTCGCCCTGGCTTCAGGCACGCCCTATGGCCAAGGGCTCATCAAGAACCGCTACATCGGGCGAACTTTCATCTCGCCCGATCAGAAGGCCCGTGACAAGGGTGTGCGCCGCAAGCTCAACCCGCTCAAGGACAACATCGCCGGCAAGCGCCTCGTGGTGGTGGACGACTCGATCGTGCGCGGCACGACCACGCGGGCGCTGGTCAAGATGCTCAGAGACGCCGGGGCGGCCGAAGTCCACCTGCGGATCTCCTCACCGCCGTTCATGTGGCCGTGCTTCTACGGCATCGACACGCCGTCTCGCACTGAGTTGCTGGCCGCCAACCACACGCTGGATGAGATCGTGGACTACCTGGGCTGCGATTCGCTCGCCTACATCAGCCTCGAGAACCTGAAGGCGGCCATTGAGGTCACCGAGGGCTTCTGTGATGCCTGCTTGTCAGGCACCTATCCGACCCCCGTGCCGGTGGATACGCCACGTTCGCGTGCACGGGCCGAGGAGTTTGACCTCGCGACCACCCCGAGCGCCCCATGAGCGAAGGTCATGACGTTCCGGCGACCTACGCAGCCGCCGGAGTCGACATCGAGGCGGGTGACCGGGCGGTTGAGTTGATCAAGGATGCCGTCGCCTCGACGTCGCGGTCCGGTGTGCTCGGTGCGTTGGGTGGTTTCTCGGGCCTCTTCGAACTCGACACCGAGCGCTACGCCCATCCGGTGCTCGTCTCGGCGACTGATGGCATCGGCACCAAGCTCGAGGTGGCCCGTCTCGCCGGTCGGCTCGACACCGTGGGCATCGACGCGGTGGCCATGTGCGTCGATGACCTGATCTGCGTGGGCGCCGAACCTCTGTTCTTTCTTGACTATGTCGCCGTCGGCCGGGTGGTTCCCGAGAAGATCGCCGAACTCGTCGGTGGCATCGCCGAAGGGTGCCGCCAGGCGGGCTGTGCGCTGGTAGGCGGCGAGACTGCGGAACATGGCGGCGTGATGGAGGACGACGCGCTCGACGTAGCGGGCTTCTCTGTCGGTGTCCTCGAGAAGGGCACAGCGTGGGGTCCTGAGCGAGTGGAGGCTGGCGACGTCCTCATCGGACTCGCCTCACCCGGCCTGCGCTCCAACGGCTACACCCTGGCCCGTCACGTACTGCTCGAACGAGCGGGTCGTCAGCTCGATGATCCCGCCTGGGAGGGTGCGAGGGTCACGGTCAGCGACGAGCTGCTCCGGCCCTCGGTGATCTATGCCGGCCACGTGCTCACCGCGGCGCGTGCAGTGCCAGGAGCGATCCATGCCGCCGCCCACATCACCGGTGGAGGACTGGCAGGCAACCTCATCCGCGCACTTCCCGAAGACCACAAGGCCGTCGTCGATCGTTCAGAGCTAGCGGTGCCTGAGATCTTCAACGAGATCCAGCGGCTCGGCGCGGTCAGCGATGACGAGATGGGCCGCGTCTTCAACCTGGGCGTGGGCATGATCCTGATCGTGTCGGCCGGGAAGGCCGATGAGGTGCTGATCTCACTTCGATCCTCGGGTCTCACGGCCGCCAGGGTGGGAGTGATCGAGCCGGGCAGCAGAGAGGTGATCGTCTGATGAGCACGTCCAAGGAACTCCTTCGGGCCCATCTCCTCGAGCACTCGGTCAAGACCGGTGACTTCGTGCTCAAGTCCGGGAAGCGCTCGAACTGGTTCATCGATTCGAAGCAGACCGTGTGCCGGCCTGAAGCCATGGGCTGGGTGGCCGACAGCCTCTTGGAGCTCGTCCCTGCGGATGCCACAGCGATCGGCGGCCTGACCATGGGGGCGGACCCGGTGGCCTTCATCACCGCGGGGATCGCGGCCATCAGGGGCCGGATGCTCCGCTCCTTCAGCGTCCGCAAGGAGACCAAGGACCATGGTGCGGGAGGCCGCATCGCCGGCGCTTTGGAACCCGGAGATCGAGTCGTGATCACCGAGGACACCGTGACGCGGGGCACCTCGCTGCTCGAAGCCGCCCACGTCGTCCAGGAGTTCGGATGCGAGGTGGTGCTGCTCACGGCCATCGTCGATCGCGGCGGCACGTGCGAGGCCATGGCTGCTGCGGAAGGACTGCGGTTCGCCGCCGTCCTCACGGCTCCTGAGCTCGGGTTCGATTTCGAGGGCGGCGTCTGAGCCTTCGTTCAGTCGCGCGGCTGTGCGGCGAACAACTCGATGATCTGGCGGCGCCAGTCGAAGAGATGATCGTTGCGCTCGGCCGGGGTGGAACCGAGGCGCACGATGACGAGGTCCAACGGCGGGCAGATCGTGATGGACTGTCCCTCGAATCCCGCCAGGTAGAACGTCCCGAATTCGTCGCCAACGCACCAGAAGTGTGCGGAGTAGTGGTGACCGTCCTCATCGGTTGAAAGCGGAGTCCTCCAACGGTCTACCCATCGGGTGGGCACCACACGGTGCCCATTGGCACGACCACCGCGACACAACATCAGGCCGAGACGGGCGAAGTCGAGCGCCGTGGCGTGGAGATAGGACGACGCAATGAATGTCCCCGCGTCGTCGAACTGCACCGTGGCCGAGTGCATCGAGCACGGGCCGAACACACGCTCCGTGAGCCAGGTGCCAATCGCGTCGGGCCCACCGAGTCGGAGGCTCACGTGGCGACTCAGGAGGTTCGAGGTGCCTGAGGAGTAGTTGAACACTGCACCCGGAGCGTGGGCGAGCGGATGGTTGGCTGCAAACGATGCCATGTCGGACTGCCCACTCCCGAAGAGCATCTCGATCACATCACTCGGACCCAGATCGGTGTACTCCTCGGCGAAGTCAAGGCCGTCGCGCATCTCGAGTGTCTGATCGACCGTGATGGCACAACGCGGATCCCCGGGTGGCCACTCGGGGACCTCCAGGGGTTCGGCGAGGTCGATCAGCCCCTCGTCGGCCAACTGGGCCACCACGATGCCGAGTACGGACTTGGCCATGGACCACGAGAGGAGGGGAGTGGTGGCATCGACCTTGACGGGATCCTCGGTGAACGAGGGGAGCTCTCCGCCATAGGCCTCGGCCACCAAACGACCCCGATGGACCACGACCACGGCTCGGGTCTCTGAAAGGGCCGGATCCTCGAAGGCACGGGAGATGACGGGATCGAGCCCCATCGGTGGTTTGCCGAATTCGAACGCCCTGGTCGGCCAGTCGGCGACGTCATCGGATGGGTAATCCTCGAAGGACGGGACGCCAGCGCCGGCGGGGATGGGCACCATCCGAGGTTACCGAGGGGGCCCAACGAGCAGGAACGGCGTCAGGTCATCCCTACATCATTTGATCAAAACAAGAGTCATCCATTGGTTAATTTCATTGATGTGATTTGCTTTTGATTTCGATCTCGCACATGCTCTTCATAGACGTTGGTCGAGCCGGAAGATCCTGCAGATCGTTGCGGCGTCTCGGGTGCCTCAACAAAGGGACCTGTCACACCCTCCTTTCATACTTCCAAACGTGACCGCCACCGACGACCGACCTCGCCTCCCGACCAGTCCGCCCAAGGGAGAGATCGAACCTCTGATCCTGACTGCCTTGGGCGCGCCACGCATTGAATTGGGCGGGAAGGCCGTGCAATTCGCAACTCGTCATGCGAGCTGGGCGTTGTTCAGTCTCGCTCTCGCTGAGGACCAGACGCTGAGTCTTGAGGAAGTGTGCTTCCGCCTCTGGCCCGATGCATCCGAAGGGGTGCTTGCGCGTCGGCTGGCCACGATGACCTGGCAGATGCGCCGTGGCCTCGGAGAGGGTGCCTGGCGAATCATTCGGACGCGTCAGTCCCTCACCCTGCGCCTCGGTCCCGACGATCGGGTCGATCTGCTTGAGGTTCGCTCCCAGTCTCGTGACGTGCTTGAGAACGGAACGGTGCCCGCTGGAGATCTGCTGAAGGCCCTCGACCTCCCTGTGCTCGAACCATGGTCTGAGTTCGGATGGGTGCAGTCGGAGCAGGAGGCCGTCGCAGCATTGCGAGCCGCGGTACTCGCCTCAGCCTGATCAACTCAGTCAGGGTCGTCGTTGAGGGGCCTGATCGCTAGGCTCGTCCCATGCGTCGCCTCATAGTCGTTCTTTCACTGATGGCGAGTGCCCTGCTCGGTTCACCATTGTCGGCCAGTGCTGCGGCGCCACCGACTCCAGCGGTGACCTGGGGATCGGTGCTGGTGACCGCAACTCCCCCGGCGGGTGGAATGGTCTGGGATGGAGAGCGTCTCTGGGCCAACACGGGAACGACCGTCACTGAGATCTGGGCCAACTCGTACAGCAATGGCTCTGCGAAGAATCGGACCATCGATCTCACCCCGTCAGGGTTCGATGCCGCGTTCGCTCCCTCCACCATGGTCATGGTGGACAGCGTTCTCTACATGAGTGGTCTTGCGAATGGGCATGCCGCCATGGCGGCGATCGACCCATTCGGATCGCCGCCCCACGTGCTCGGGGTCTATGACCTCCAGGCACTCGGTGGAGCGGGAGTCGGCGCACTGATGCTCCAAGGTGGGGTGACGGCGGGATCCTCGATCCTGATGACCTCGAGCGCGGGGAAGATCTGGCGCTTCACACCGTCGACCAGCACCATGGTCGAGCTGACCGGAGTCTCGGGATTCCCGACCTCCCTCGCGCTCGTTGGTGATCGGCTTTGGGTGGGCTATGCCACGGGATCGACCTCGATCGCTGCGTACACCTATGACGCAGGGTCGACTTCGCTCGGTGCACCGGTGGTCTCCATCACCGCCCCTGCGACCTCCGTCCAGGCACTGAGCGCCGACTCGACCTACCTCTGGGCGCTGCAGTCCGGCACCGTCACCAAAGTCAGTTTGGCCAGCGGAGCGGTCTTGGCAAGTGGCATCGCGGCAGGCACGGCTCCCTCGGGCATCGCCTCCGACGGCACGTGGGTCTGGGTGGCGGATCCCTCTTCAAGTCCCGGTCGCTTGATCGGCATCAACGTCGCAGATCCTTCCGCCAGCACAACGATCTCGCTCGTGCCACCTCCGCCGACTGGCGGCGGAGCGATCTCGGGCGTCTACTTCGACGGCAAGGACCTGTGGAGTTCGGAGTTCACCGACAGCACGGTCGAACAGCTCAAGCTGTATCCCGGCGCTCCGACCATCCCCTCGCTGACCGAGACTGGCCCCGGAGCGGCGCAGCTCACCTATTCGCCGCCTTCA
>CAWUMT010000025.1:0-11346 GCA_963923735.1 uncultured Acidimicrobiales bacterium | reverse complement strand
ATCGAAGCCTGCGACCCGCTCAACGGCGCTTCAAGACCGATCTTCCACGTCGGCGACCGCCACCGAGGGCATGGGCGTGACGCTCCAGCCGATGGAGTCGCAGATCGCACCGGTGGCCGCCTCGGCACTCAAGGGGACCACCTCGGTGGCCATCGCCTATGACCCGACCTCGGACTACACCAAGGGCGTGGCCGCTGCCGTCAAGGCCCAGCTGACCGCCCAAGGCACCACCGTCACTGACTTCGTGGCCGTGGAGCCGGGCAAGAAGGACTACACCGACGTGGTTGCTCAGCTGAAGGCCACAAACCCTCAGACCATTTACGCCGCGGTCTACTACCCCGAAGGTGCACTGTTCGCCAAGGCACTCGCTGCGGGAGGACAGAGCCCTTCGTGCTTGCTCGACTACGCCTCGTATGACTCGGGCTACGTCACCGATGCAGGTTCCGCTGCCACGCGGTGCCTTGTCCTCGGCGTGCCGGCTCCTTCCGACTTCGCTGGCTCGTCCTCCCATGTGACCGCATACCGAGCCGCCTTCGGTGAGGCGCCGGGAACCTGGAGCCCCTACACCTACGACTCAGTGCGTCTCCTGATCGACGCGGCCGCCAAGAACCACGGTTTCAGCGCCTCAGGGCTGACCAGCCAGCTCGATGCGGTGAGCGCATGGCGTGGATGGACCGGCTTCGTCTCCTTGGCTGCGACCACGGGAAACCGTGAGCCGGCCACCGTCGTGCTGACCGAGGTCAAGAACGGACAGCTTCATGAGATCGGGATTCCCCTCTCTGGGGAGACGGCCACCAAGGTGACCCTGAGCACCGAGCTCACCTCGGTCCAGACCAACCTCCACCAGGTGGGCACAGCAACGACCTATGGGGCGAACCACCTTGTGGGCACCACGGCGTCCGGTGTGAGCGTCGACATGCTGGCCAACGTGAACTACGTCGCTGGTTCTGGCCGCTTCTACGGTTCGGTCACCTTCACGACGCCGAGCGGTGCCTCGCTGGGGCTCACGCTCGATGGCATCGCCATCAAGCACGCAGATGGCTCGACCAGTTTCACCGCTCCGCTGAAGGTGATCGGCGGATCGGGATCCTTGCTTCGCGTCTCGGGCATCGGTCAGTTCTCCGGATCACGCACGGGCGCGCTCGGCTCTGCAGTGCAGTCGAACTTCGCGTTGGAGTTGGTCGGCCTTCCGGCCAACAGCGGGTTCTAGAACTGGTCTAGTTCTGGCCCTGCTCTGCGGCGTACTGCGCCATGATCGCTTCCATGTCGATCTCGACGCCGGCAGCGGTGGTGCGGCCAAGCATCATGGCGGTCCCCATCACCGAGCCCTCGTGGGCGCTCGTGTTGCCTGCTGCGGATTCCGCACGGTCGACCACCAGGCAGTGACCGGCGAGACCTGAGGCAGCGTCAGAGCAGAGGAAGACCAGTGCGTTGCCCTGCTCGACGGGCTTGAGCACCTCGACGCCAGCCTCGTCACGGAAGTCCTTGCCGTGACCGAGCCACAGCTCGGCGTTGGCCTGCGCCAGGGGAGTGTCGGTGGGCCCAGGAAGCACCGAGTTGATGCGGATGCCCTTCTTCAGGTACTCGAAGGCATCGTGAGCCACGTGGGCGTTGATCCCCTGCTTGGTGCCGCCGTAGTTGTCGAGGTTGTTCTCCACGAGGAAGGCACGCATGGCGTCGAAGTCAGAAGGGTCGACGTCGAGCAGCTTGCGCAGCTGCGGGAAGGCGGCCTCCCAGCCGATGCCGGCGGTCGAGGAGATGTAGGCGATGGCCGAGCCGCGCGGGATCTGGTTGCGCTCGAGCAGCTTGGCGATGATGTAGCGCTGTGCGGCATAGTTCACCGCATCGATGCCCTCGTCATCCTGTGCGACACCTGCGCAGCTGAAGACGGCCTGGAACTCTCCGGTGACCTGCTCGAGGGCGGCGTCGATGGAAGCCTTGTCACGCAGGTCCACGTGCACGGGCGTGACGTTCTTCGCAGCGATGTCCTTGATGTCCATGACGACCACCTCAGGAGAGCCTGCATCGATCGCCACCTGTGCGGCGGCCTCTCCCATTCCGGTGGCCCCGCCGATGACGAGCACGCGCTTGTTGTCGTAGCGGAAGGCGTCGAAGTAGCCCATGGTTTCCCCCCAATGCACAGGGCCCCGCTCGGTGCGAGGCGTCTGCGACGCACCCTAACAAGGAGGGGATGGACGTGCCGCAGGGTGCTCACTAGGTTGCCGACAGGACGAACTGGGGGAGAAGCACATGCGATTCTGGGCAGGAGTACCGGGTCTGCTTGAGGTGAAGGCCATCACCCAGCCCTGGGAGGCAGCCTTGAGCGGTCGAGATTCACTCGCGGTGGCGAAGCTCATCGATTCGTTGGGGTTCTACGGCGTCTCAGTCTCGGAACACTTCCTCACCGCGAGTTCCCAGGTCGACCTCACCGGTAACCGCTGGTTCGATGGCTCCACGGCACAGGCAGCGATCGCGGGAGCAACCGAGCGAGTGGTGATCAACACACTGCTGACGATCCTCCCTCTGCATCACCCCGTGGAGATGGCCAAGTCCTTGGCCACTGTGGACTGGTTCTCGGGAGGACGCGCCGCGGTGACCTTCGGTGTGGGATGGCAGGCCGAGGAGTACGCGGCGATGAACGTCGACTTTGCCACTCGAGGCCGGCGAGCGGACGAGTGCCTTGAAGCGATCTTCGAGCTCTGGCATGCAGAGGATCCTGAGTTCCACGGAGAGTTCTTCGATTTCGCGGAGGTGAAGTTCGGGCCTAAGCCGTTGCAGTCGCCTCATCCGCCGGTCTGGATGGGCGGGGATGCTGATCGAGTCCTTCGGCGCGCGGCGCGGTTTGCTGATGGCTGGGCACCCTGGCTGACCGCGCCAGAAGACATCCCGAAGAAGCTCGACCTCGTCTTCTCCGATTCGGCTTACGACGGACGGGAGTTCAGCGTCTTCTGCTCGCTCGGGGCGCGGAACGTCGGCGAAGGCCACGAGGTCGTCGATGCGCACCGCGCCTCGAGGAACCTCGACGCTGTGCTCAGCGAGCTCGGCATGCTCGCCGAACTCGGGGTGACTGACACCTCGGTGCCAGTTCCGCCCTGTCGAGACCGAGCTGAGTATGAGGAGCACCTCGCCTGGGTGGCCGAGGAGGTCATCCCGGCTGCCTAGAGGTCGATGGGTCCCTCGAAGATCCACCGACCTGGCTGCATGGTCAGGCGGTGGCGGCCGCCCGGGGTGGCGTCATAGAGCTCGTCACCGTGCCAAGCGATGATCGTCGGCGTGTCCTCGTCGCCGAAGTTGACCTGGGAGTGGTACCGCACCGGCTCTCGACCCCGGGCCCAGTCGAGCAGGGCGTCTACCGAGTCGTGGTTGGCGAGCTTGTGGAGGGTCATCCAGGTGGGGCCCACGAACCCCATCTCTCCGGTGGCGTGGGCCTCGAGGGCCTCGGCGGGCGTGCACCAACGGTGTTGATCGATCTCGACCCCATCGACCTGCACCACATCTGAGCCGTCCCTTCCCAGGGTGGTCACGAAGATCCAGGTGGCGAACCGGCGAACGCCAAGGCCTTCTCTCGCCTGTGGTTCCCAGCGGTCGATCGGGTAGAGGTCGGCGACGTCCAGCCGGAGGCTGGCCTCTTCCTCCGCTTCTCGCACCGCAGCGACGCATGCCCGCTCAAGCTCAGTTGAACCGAGGTCTGAGGGATCGACCTTGCCCCCGGGGAAGACCCACATGCCGTTGAAATGGTCGCGTTCTGAGGGGGTTCGTCGAAGCATCAGGACCTCGGGGCCACTGACCCCGGTCCGCGCGATGACCACGGTTCCTGAGGCGATCGCTTCACTCTTTGATGCACTGGTCATGAGGGAGAGCCTGTCACGAAGCTCGGCTCTAACGACGAAATTCTTTTCTGTAGGTCGACGATTACGGCCGCGTCGAAGGTGATAGAAATCTCATTCGTGTCTGAGGGGGAATCGATGTCGCCGCGCACCAAGCGCATGCGCCAAGTGGTGCGCAGCGTGCTCGCATCCGCGATCCTCGCGCTCGGGATCACCGGTGGGACGGCGTCCCTTGCTGGAGCGAGCGAGCCTCACGCCGAGACCACCTTCGACTTCTTGAATCGCGACGGCGCCATCAGCCACGCGGCGAAGATGAAGTCGAATGCGCGTGACTATGTGATCGCGCGCCTGGCGAACACGGGCACCGCGTCGACTTCCAGCACCGAGGCCCCGACGCTGCGCCTCTCGCTCCCCGCGGGAAGCCGCGTCATCGGCGTCCAGGCACTCTCGTCGACCCGTTCAGACTTCGTCGCCGGGACGTGGCACTGCACCACGCAGACCCAAGTGGTCTGCGAGATGCGCACCGAGGACGGGTCTCCTGTGGTGTTCGCTGCTGGCACGCAGACGCTGATCGCAGTGATCGTGAAACTCGCCAATCTCTCGGCGCGGACCAGCTCGCCCATCGAGGCGACTGCAACCCTGGTCGGTGGTGGCTCGAAGACCAAGCGCCTTGACGTGTCTGCGCCAGCGGAGGCCGGTCTGGTGCTGACCTCGACCGGTCCCGACTTCGCACGTGCTGGTTCCACGACGCAGGTCGCCTATCAGGTGATCAACCCGAGCGACCTTGACGCCACTGCGTCGCCGAACACCCCTGCGGTGAGTCTGGCCAACCTCCTTCCGGCAGGAAAGTTCGACTCGTGGTCGAGCACCTCGCCGAGTTGGCTCTGCACTGGAGACCAGAGCGCGGCACCTACGTGTGTGTTGACTGATGCGACCTTGGCTGCGGGCGACCACGCACCGCCGCTCGTCATCCAGTTCCACGTTCCCCCGGGCACCGCCGCCAAGAACCGCTCGCAGCTCGCCGGGGCCGTCTCGAACTGGAACGTCGACATCTCCGAGACCGTGAATGGTCAGACGGCGACCGGTTCGCAGAGCGAGTCGCTCCTCTTCCTTCCCCGGCCCGCAAGTCACCTCACGGCCAAGGTTCGGGTTCTCGACAACTCGCTCGTGCAGCCCGGCCAGTCGGTCAACCTCGAGTTCGGCCACCTCACCCTCGATGGGTTCTCCGGCGGCGCCGTCGACACCATCACCCTTCCGAGCGGTCTCTCTGCTGCTGCGATCGACTCCAACGGATGGGCCTGCCCTGCGGGCACCGGGGTGATCGTCTGCGAGCACCCGAGTGACCTCGTGCCCGGGTCGGTCAGCGTCTACGCCCTCACGCTGACGGCATCTCAAGATGCCAAGCAGGGGGCCAAGGTCGTCAAGATGAGCTCGTCGGGCAACGCCGGCGAAGCCACCAGCAAGGACTGGGCACCGATCTTCCTTCTCAAGCTCGGCGGCCCGGTGCTCAAGGTCGAGCGGGTGACCCAGCAGAACAACGGGACCTACAAGCCGGTCAAGGACGGCTCGAAGATCGACTTCTTCAAGGGTGTCTCGAACTCCGCAAGCTTCACCGTCACCAACACCGGAAACCGTTCGGTGCCTGCGGGCAGCACGGTCACGGTCAAGGTCAGCCTGACCCAGGCCATGGTCGACTACCTGCGTGCGCTCGGGCTAACGAGTCCTCCGGTGCAGATCGGATCGTCAGTCCAGATCCCCGAAGGCACGACCTGTGCCAAGGACCAGGCCACTGCATCGTTCTCGTGCACCCGCACCCTGACGGGGTCATTGGCGCCGAACAAGCGGACGGACCCCTTCACCTTCCAGGCCAAGGCCACCTCGTTGTTGAATGCCGACACGCTGGCGCTGTTGTCGGACACGGCACGTAATTCGCTTCAGGAAGGACGACTCCTCAACGTCACGGTGTCGGTCAATGCCCCGGGCGAATCGGTCCACGACGTCACCCTCAACCTCCGTACGCCGATTTCCTCGGCCCCTCGCCCGGACCTCTCCCCGCGTCTCAGCATCGAGCCCACGCTCGAGGCCGGAGCACCTGCGTCCACTGTGACGCTGGCCATCGACAACGTCGGCGCCGCGATGTCCAACTCGGGTTCGTTCACGCTGACCCTTCCCTCTTCGCTTCAGGCGACGGCGATCGATGGGTCAGCCTGCACGGTCTCCGCACCTGGAGGTGTGGCCCTCCAGACAGTGACGTGCACGGTGCCGCAACTCGGTGCAGGGTCACCTGATGCGCCCACCTCGGCCACCGGGCTCACTTTCAAACTGGCGAACCTGACCGCTACGGAGCCTCCGAGTATCTCGGTTGCCTTCACCATCGCCGGCAAGACCTTCAATGCCTCGCCCTTCACGGTGCCGGTGACGGGTTACACGTTCGTCCAGCTCGCCGCTCCGTCGAACGTCCTGCTCTCCCAAGGTGTGACCGCAGATTCCCTGCAGCTCTCCTTCACCCCCTCGGCCAATGCCCCGCTGGGTCAGGAGTATCGGGCCAAGGTCTGCACCAACTTCCGCCTGACGGCAAACTGCCAGCTCCTGAGCGCCAACCCGAACTCGGTCCTCACGGGGCTCAACGCCGACACTGCCTACTACGTCGCCGTCGTAGCGGTGGGCAAGAACGGCTACAAGACCTCGGTCTCCACGGTGACCACCGCCCGGACGCTCGTCCAGCTCGCTGCGCCAACCGATGTCACCGTGGCGACGGGAACTGATTCGGGCACCCTTGAGGTCACCTACACGGCGTCGACCAACGCAGCCGTGAACCAGACCTACTCGGCAACTGCCTGCACGGATGAGGCGATGACCACCGACTGCGTGACGGCGGACGTGACGCTGAACTCGGTGATCAGTGGCCTGACCGACGGCACGACCTACTACGTGGTGGTCACCGCCAACTCCTCTCCGGGGTATGCCGCTGCGTCGGCACTGGCAGAGAGTGGAGACGCTGCCGCCACACCTCTGTCGCAAGCGGCACCGTTGAACGTCGGTCAGACTCAGGGCACCGTGGAGCAGACCAACGTCGCTGCGCAGAGCACTTCGGGGAATGACGCTGCTGTCGTTGAGGCTGCACTGCGCCGGGCAATGGCCACGACCAAGGCCAGTACGGCTGACGCTCAGGTCTCGGGAAATGCCAAGCCCACGCCTCGGGCCACGTCACCTCCGTCGCTCGGCTACAGCTTCTGTGACATCTGGTCCAAGGTGGTCAGTGCCACCGGAGGCTCCCTCCCCAACGTGAACCTCGGTGGATCGATCTCGATCTCGATCACCGGTGCGGCAATCTCCGGTGCCGACTGCTCCACCAACGGCGCCACCATCTCCTTCACGAGCGCCACGCTCAACCTCTACGGTCAGTTCTCCGCCACCGTCGGAGCCTCGACCATCAATGCGTCGGGCTTCTCGATGCAGTCCGCCTCGATCACCACGCCGAACTCCTGGCCGGGTGGCTCGATGACGCTGGCAGTGACCGGCTCGGGTTCCAACCCGGCGATCTCGATGCCGTTCGATGGCTCGTCCTCCTCGGGCAACTCGAGCGTCCACTTCCTCGGTGCGTTCACCTTCACCGGCGGCCCCTTCGGGATCCCGCTCGACACGAACTGGACCGGGTCGACCACGATCACCTTCGACTGGTCGAGCTCGATGACCACCATCGCCATCGCCTCCTCAGCCACGGCCCCCTCGGGTGGGGACACCTTCACGGTGAATGGCACCGCCACCACTGCAGGCGCCTTCTCGGTCGTCGTCAACGGCACCATGTCGCTCGGCTCGGTCCACCTGCGCAACGTGAACGCCTCGTGGTCCACGGGCAGCCCGTTCACGACCACCGCTACCGCAGTGATCGGCTCGGCCCACGTGGGGGTGAGCCTCACCTACACCGACGGGTCGAACTGGAACTTCACCGTCACGATCGGAAGTCCGAGCACCTCGGGCACCATCGCCATCGCCAGCGGCATCTCGATCAACGCCAACATCTTCACTGGATCGATCTCTGAGACTGCTGGTGCCATCAACTGGTCGATGTCGGCGGCGCTCCCCAACGTCACCATCATCCCGGGGATGGTGACGCTCCAGAACCCGACCTTCACCATCTCGAACACGTGTCCTGCCGGCGTTGCAGTGCTGTGCACGGCACACGCCAACGACACGATCCTCTCGGCCACCGGTTCGATCGTCTTCCAGCTCGGCCTCGGTCTCGGCACGGTGACCATCTCGCTGGTCGGTGGTTACGGCGTCCAGTCCCAGGGCTTCGAGATCAACGCCACGATGCCCAACGTCACCATCGTGCCGGGCCTCCTGACGATCAAGGCGCCGAGTCTGTCGATCTCCTATGGAGAGGGCGCCACGATCTCCACGGGCTCGATCACCGCACCGTCGGGTGGCTCGCTGACCTCCTCGAACTTCGGTGGCTACACCGTCTCGGTCGGCGGGTCGGTGGACCTCTCGCTGCCCGGCTTCAACATGACGCTGCCGGCGCTGTTGACCTACCTCCCCTCGGTCAGCGTCCCGACCTCGGGCTACGGCTTCAACCTCACCTCGGACTTCCCCTCGCTCGGCACGCTCGGCTCCACCGGGGCGGTGCTCTCGGACTTCGCCTATTCCTCGAGTTCCCAGACCATCGGTCTCAACGGCCTCAGCGTCACGCTCCCGGCGAACACCCTCACACTCGGCGGCAGCTTCGTCCTGCCTGCCTGGGTTGCCACCTACATCGGCTCGGCCCTCCCGAACGTCAAGCTCTTCGCCACCTACACCTCGCCCACCTGGTACTCGACCATGGGCACCTTCTCGTTCAACCTGCCCATGCCCACGGGCTCGTCGGACTTCTCCTTCTCGATCACCGGCTTCTCCGTCGGCCTCGCCATGGGCCCGACCGGCTACACCCAGACGCTGTCTGCCTCGGGCTCCTTCACCATCTCGGGCTCTGCGGGCAACACCACCATCGACATCACGCTCTCGCTGGGCTACCAGGACTCGACGGCCACCATCACCGGATCGATCACCGCCTCGGCCCAGAGCGGCTATCTCTGGTCGAACTGCTTTGGCATGCCCGGGGTCAACCTGTCGGCCTTCGCCATCCAGGTGGGCATCACGCTGTCGACCACACCGATTCCGCTTCCCTCCCTCGGACTCGCTGCGAACCTGACGATCACCGGATCGCTCGCGTCCTCGCTGGGTATCCAACCGGGCACGAACATTCAGGCCATCCTGAACCTCTCGGTGGTCAACCCCTGCATGGACGTGCAGATCTCCTCGTCCGGCTCGGGCCCGGCGATCTCCATCGGCGGGGGACTGTTCACTGCCACCTACGCACACTTTGCTCTCGCCCCTGACGGCTGCACGGTCGGCACCTACGTGGTGGCTCCGGGCTATGCCTTCGACTTCGACGGCACGTTCTTCGGCGTGAGCGTCTCGGCCTCCTCGCAGGTGACGATCGCGGCGAGCGGCGGGATCAACTACACCGGCACCTTCTCCGTCGGTGCGTTCAACATCCAGAACTATCTGAACTTCCAGGGTGCGACGATCTCGCTCTCCGAGATCGACGGCGTCTTCGCCTGTTCGTTCGCCGGTGCGGCCACCATCCTCGGTGTCACGGTCTCGTTGTCAGGTGCGGCGTCCGCCAACCCGGCCAACGGCTCGTCCTCGATGTCGCTGGCTGCCTCGATCTCGAGCTTCAGCGTCTACGGCTTCACGCTGTCGAACGTGGCCTTCGCCATCGCCTATACCCAGACACCGTCGAACCTGACCTTCACCTTGTCGGCCTCAGGAACGATGTCGATCCTGGGGTCCACGTTGTCAGTCGAAGAGATGACCTTCACCTTCTCCAATGGAGTGGTGAGCCAGCTCTACATCGCCATCTCGGCCGACATCAACGTCAAGGTCTCGGGCACCACCATCGTCGAGATCAACGGCAACTTCACGCTGAATGCTTCGAGTTCCTCGAACACCTTCCTGCTGACTGCCACTGGGTCGGTCTCCATGCCGAGTCTGGGTATGAGCTTCACCATCGCAGCGTGTCCGAACAACCAAGCGGGCCTCACGATCTCCAACACAGGCTTCACCCTGTGCGCGGCGACCTTCTCGAGCTCGTTCTTCACCGCAACGATCTCGGGTGCGATGTACTGGGACACCCCGCCGTCGGGCACCACGATCACCAACGCCAGCGGCACGGCGGTCGCCGCTTCTGCAGGTGACTTCTACTTCTCGGCTACCAACGTCAGCCTGAACGTCTGCGGCTTCGGCGTCTACGGCTCGGTCACGGTGGGCAAGGTCGGCTCGAGTGCGTATGCCTCGGTGGCTGCCGCCCTCCGGCTCTCGAACACCTCGAGCGACTCACCGGTCTCGATCGCCGGGTCCTTCGACTCCTCAGGCAACTTCAACTTCACCGGCCAGGGCAACGTCCACCTGGCGGGCATCTCCTTCAGCCTGGCCGTGACCGCCTCGCAGCAGGGCACCGCCACCTCGGTGAGCGTCAACACCAACCTGTCGATCTCGGGTGCGAACTTCACCCTCATCGGGAACTTCGTCTCGGTCTCCGGTGGTGTCCACACCTTCATGACCCTGACGGCGAGCCTGACGATCAGTGGCTTCGCCCTCGGCCAGGCAACGATCTCGCTCACCGTGTCGCCCGGCATCGAGTCGGTGACGATCTCGGACTCGATGTCGCTCGGCGGCATCTTCACGGCCTCGCTGAACGGCACCCTGGGTGCGGTCAACGGCAGTGCCGTCTTCAACTTCTCGCTCACCGCCGGCATCTACATCCCGGGCATCTCGGTGTCGGGCTCGCTGATGCTGACCAACTGCAACTCGAACTGCACTGCGGTGACTGCGTTCAGTGCCAAGGTGACCGCCCAGTTCACCGACTTCGCCGGCACCAAGTACCAGCTGCCCCAGGTCGGCGTGAACTCCGACTGGTCCTGGTCGGCTTCGTCGAGCGGTTCGACGAACTCCTGCACCGGTTGGACCAGCCTTGGTCTGGTCCGCTTCCAGTCCTGCTTCAACGGCAGCTACTCGGTGGCGATCATGACCTCGAGTCCCTATCTGACCTTCGCGTTGTCCTTCCAGGCCTCCGTCAAGGGTTCCAACTGGACCGTGAGCACCCACTGCCATGGCAAGTGGTACAACCCGCGCAGCTGGAAGTGCGACACGACCTCGTCATGGGGCAGTTCATACAACGTGGTCTCCGTCGGAGCCTCCGTTGATTCCAAGGGCAACATCTCAGCCAACTACTCAGGTATCACCTTCACCTTCAAGATCTGATGCGACTCACCTCTCGACTCCGGGCCCTCGTGGTCATCTCGACCTTCGGTCTCCTTGGCGTGCTCGGCGCGGCCTCGCTCTTCACCGGTTCCGCCGGAGCGGCCAACCGGACGCCCAAGACGGCTGCCACGATGCCCGCCTGTGCTGCCTCGTCGTGTGCGGGCGTGAACCTCGCCTGGTGGGACCTGAGCGGCCTGAATCTCAGTGGGGTCAA
>CAWUMT010000024.1:0-11466 GCA_963923735.1 uncultured Acidimicrobiales bacterium | reverse complement strand
GGCACCCATGCCACGATCAGTTCCGATGCCATGGCGGCGTTGATTGGCGCATCGATCGCTGATCGCTATGACGTTCATCAGCACGATGCGGTGGCTTCCCCGCACGTCGTGGTCGGCGAGGTGCAGGGAACGCCCATCCTCCTGGATCAGCACTGGGTCGAGGCCGAGCGGCGTCTGACCACGGGTTTCGTCGAGCCGCACTTCTTCGCCGGGTTCTCTGGCGGTCCGAAGGGCGTCTGCCCGGGACTCGCTGGGATGGAGACGATCCTTGAGGCACACAGTCCGGCGAGAATCGCTGATCCCCGATCGACCTGGCTCGAGATCGCGGACAATCCGGTGCATCGCTTCGTGTCCGAGGCCGTCGCTCTCTGTCCACCAGACGCGAGCCTCGACGTGCGACTCGACGGGGAAAAGCGCCTGGCTGGGGCGCATCTCGGAACGCTCCCTGATTCGCATCGAGCCGCGTGTGAGGTGGTTCGCCAGAGTGCAGTGGTCGAGGTGGAGCGTCCCTTTGACGTCGTGGTCACCACCAACAGTGGTCTGCCGTTGGATCGCAACCTCTATCAGGCAGTCAAGGGGATGGCCGCAGCGGCGCGTTGCACGCGCGAGGGCGGCGACATCCTGATGGCGGCGTCCTGCATCGACGGGATCCCTGCTGGGAGCGCGTTTCATCGGTTCTTGGAGGAGTCGGGCTCTGTCGCAGCGCTCTCGTCAGGTGGTGCCTCGCCGGCTCCGGATCTCTGGCAGGCCCAGGTGTTCGGCCGGGTCCTCGAGTGTTCCCAGGTGCACCTCTTCTCAGAGGGCCTGTCCTCGGCGGACACCGAACTGGCCCACCTCGGTTGGGTTGAAGACCTTCAGGTCACGTTCGAGGAACTCTGCGCGCGCCACGGCCCAGAGGCCCGCGTGGCGGTGCTTCCGCAGGGTCCGCTCAGCGTGGCGACGGTGGCCAGCTGAGTCCGGACACCTCGGCCAGCGCGAAGACCAAGGCCTGAGTGCCGTCCTGGCCACGGCCCTGCGCCTGGAGGGCGCGGTAGAGCGAGTGGGCCTGAGCCAGTCCGGGAAGGGTGAGGCCCATGGACTCCGCCTCCTCCAGCGCGATGGAGAGATCCTTGATCAGGTGATCCACGAAGAAGCCCGGTGCGAAGTTCCCGGCGAGGACGCGCGGGGCGAGGTTGGAGACAGCCCAAGAGCCTGCGGCACCAGGACTTACTGAGGTGAGGACCGACTCGAGGTCGAGTCCGGCGCGCGCTGCGTAGAGGAGACCCTCAGCCATGGCCACCATGGTCGAGGCGATCAGGATCTGATTCACCATCTTGGTGTGCTGGCCCGCGCCATGGTCGCCCTGCCGGACGATGGTGGTGCCCATCATCGAGAAGCAGGGCTCGACAGCGGCGACCACGTCGGTGGGTCCCCCGATCATGATGGACAGGGCCGCGTTCTTGGCTCCGATGTCTCCGCCCGAGACCGGTGCATCGAGGGAGTGCACCCCCTTCTCCGCAGCCCGTCGTGCCACTTCGATGGCCAGAGATGGCTTCGAGGTCGTCATGTCCACGAGGATCGTGCCCGGCTGAGCACTTCCGAGCGCGCCGGATTCGCCGAGGAGAACCTCTTCGACATCGCTTGGGAACCCCACCATGGAGAAGATGACGTCGGAGCGCTCGGCCAACTCACGGGGCGAGGCAGCCCACGAGGCGCCGGCCTCGAGCAGGCCCGAGGCCCGTTCGGGAGTTCGGGTCGAGATAGCCAGCTCGTACCCTCCGGCCAGGAGGTGCCCGGCCATCGAGGCGCCCATGACCCCGGTCCCGATCCAGCCGACCCTTGTCGAGCCCGGGGCTGCCGTGCGTGGTGGGGGAGAAGTCGTCATGGGGCGAAGGCTAGGTCGCAGACCGGCGACACGCCGGCCCCGACCCAAATTCCGTCAAGGGGGGTCGTAGGCTTGGGTCCACAACGCAGAGAGCACGCTGATCGGAGTTGGTAATGAGACGGAAGAGGCACCACAGCGGCGCCGTTCGTCTTCTGGCCTCGGCCGTCGCTGCGATGTTGGCCCTCCTCTCGATCTCCTTCGGCGTCGGCACTTCGGCCGGAGCGGCCACGAGTTCGGTCGGGATCTACACCCAGAACGCCACGGCGGGCGCTGACTGCTGGGCCACCACGTGGGGGACGAGCCAGCCGACCACCGAGTGCCGCTCCTACGCGGCACCCCTGCAGACCGGTCTGCCTGTAGACGTGGGGACCCAACAAGACTTCTGTATGAACTACGGACCCGGTGCACGGGAGATGAACCGTCCGAACACCCGGGATCTTCTGAGCGAGGTCGGGTTCCGAGCCCCGTCGGCGACCTATCAGAAGGTGGATCAGGTCTCGGGCACCACCTGTGCGATCACTGGGTCGACCTCTCGCTATGGGATGGTCCTCAAGGGTTCTCAGGCAAATGGGTTCTGCGTTCCGGTCAACTGCGGGATCATGCACCTTCTCAATTGGATGAGTCCTGCGGTTCGCCCGTGGGCCGCGAATCGGAGCCTCTCCTTCGGCGCTCGACTGGGCGTGCTGACGGACAACGTGGGGTGGCCAATTCCTCAAAGCGTCTGGCACGGCTACATCTGCGCTGCGATCCAGGACACCAGCACCCATCAGGGTTTCCTCATCTGTGAGGAGCCGTGGCGAAGCGACCGTTCCACCGACGCCACCTGCGCTCCGAACGCCACGGTCTATGGGTTCGGAGTGTGCTCCGATGCCGGCGGGCGAGTCACCGCCCTGCTCGCCCCAGATACTGACGGGGGATTCCGGGACTTCGTCGGCCCCGATCCCGGTGGCTACTACGGCATGGTCTGGACTCGTCCTGAAGCCTCGGCCCAGCTGGCGACCTCAACGGGGGCCTCCTTCCGCGGGGACAACGCCATGGGAACACAGCGCTATTCCGCCACGGTGAGTCCGGCCCAACTGCGCAAGATCATCGCCATGTTCAATTTGAGCCTCGCCCTGGACCAGGTCCACGGGATCGCGCTCGGGGCGGCTCCGATGTCGACCAACCTCGCCGACTTCGCCCTCACCTCCCTCCAGGTAGGGGCCGAGGGGAACTCGATCAATGGGTCACAGGCAGCCCAGATTTCCCTCACCAGCTCGGGACTCTTCGCGACCGCTCGCTGACGCTGAGTTCAGTTCGGGCGACGTGGATCGGTGTCCCGATACTGATAGGTTGCGACCCGCACGGCCGATGCGTGGCCGCCATCTTCAGCAAAGAGGGGAATCCGATGAAGAACGCTCGACGTCTTGGCCTGTCCATGCTCGCAGTCGTGCTGCTGGGTGGGCTCGTGGTGCTCGCCGGTCCGGTCGGTGGTGTCGACCCGATGGCGCGACCCTCTTGGTGCGATACCGGGTTCTATCGCTCGGCGTGTGCGGTGATCTACAACGAGACCCAGGGATTCGCCAACGGCTCACTCACCCCTGACAACTCGAGCGGCTTCAGGCTTGAGTACACCGGCTTCGTCGAAGGCAACTGCTCGAGCTGTGACAACTACGTCAACACGCCGATCATCCTTGCTGAGTCGCGAGGTGGCGCCAACATCGCCAACCGCGGCGGTGTCGTCAGCGGTGCGATCGGCACGGTGCACTTCCGTGGCGATCCGAAGGTATTCGGCAACGACGGAGGCGCTCTGACGTTCTGGTTGAGCGTCCCGCACTCGGGTACGAACAACGCGGACTGCCGCACCTATCTCTCTGAGTACCTGACGTGCACGCACCAGTGGCCGCCGCGCGAAGAGGGAACGTCGAAGGACGCGTGGTGGTCCTGGACGGTCGTGGACCGCCCCTACGTCCTGATCATCCGCAACTACGTCCAAGGTGCACTGAGCCTGCAGGGCCCCTTCGCTCCGACCAACGTCCTAAGCGCCACCGTTCCGGGCACGCACACGCTGCCGAGTGTTCCTGCAGCAACCGCCGAGCTCGACAACATGGGCACCATCGCCGCCACGCTGCCTGGCGAATCGGCGGACACCGGACTCCTGACGATGAGTCCCGACAAGACTTCGACGTTCAACCTCGAGTACCGGTTCACGAGTGGTCCGTACAAGGGCTCGACCATCACGATCCACATCAACGTCCCTCAGGGCGGTACCGCGGTCACCGACGAAGGAACCAAGGACACCAAGTCGACCGGTTCGTACTGCAACGTGGGCGCCAGCGCCACGAGCGGTGCACTTGACTGCTCGGTCGACCGGTTCACCCCCGTGGCCATGGGCTTCAACCGCCTTGTGGTGACAATCCGCTAGTTCTCATTGGTGCCACTCGTTGGCGTCATCGTGAAGTCAGAGTCAGAGGACTCATCCAGGAGGAGCAATGAAGCGCAGGTTCACTCTGTTCGCAGGGACCGCACTCGCCGTGGTTCTGGGGGCGACGTCGCTCTCGGTGATCACCCATGACACCCCAGCGGATGCCACACAGACGGTCCTTGGGACGTGGAATCCCGAAGCGCTTCCTCTTCTCACGGCCTCGACGGGCACGGGTGTGCGCACACCGGTCTTGCGTACTGACGTGGTGGATGGCACCTCGGGTTTTGCGACTTCGCTGCAGCCAATCCTGACCTGGCGTGACATCCCTTCTGCGGTGGGGCAAGTGCGCTTTGAGATCTCGACGGTTGCCACTTCGAATCCGACCACCGTCTGGACAGGAAGTGCGGTCGCCAACGCTGGGGTGGCGCAAGCGACGGTGGCTACCGGAAAGCTCGAGCAGGCCAAGTCCTATCGGTGGCGCGCCTATTCGGTGAGCGATCCCTCGGTGCAACTGCCGTGGCGGATCCTCAATGTGGACGTCCAGCGCGCCAAGGTCCAGGGCAGCTTCGACTCAGGGCCCGTCCAGGTGGCGCAGACCACCGGTGAGATCATCTCGATCTACCAGAGCTCCGCGGTCCTCACCAAGGAAGGTAAGTCTGCGTTTTCCCTTTACTACCGGCCGACGAATCGGGCGCAGGCCGGTCTCCCCGCGGGGTGGCGGCTCGAGCCGGGTACGAGCACCACGACGTGGATGGCCATCCGGCGCAACACCGACGGATCGGTCACACTGACCTCGCAGTCTGGCGAGGCAGTCTCCTTCGTCAAGGCGGACACGAGCGGCGACAGCTACAAGCCGGAGTTCGGCCCGAATCAGAACTGGCCGGGTGGCAGCGTGACCACACTGGTGCCTGAGACCTTGGGTGATGGAACCACGCAGTTCACTGCTACTGAGCAGAACAAGGTGGTGACGGTGTTCTCACCGATCAGCCTGACTGCCAATCCGACGATCGGTGCGCCCGCGAAGGTCTACGCCAGCGGCAGCCTCGCGCTGCAGCAGCGATGGAGCGGTGACCGTCTGCGTGCTGTGGTCGACCCCACCACCGGTTCGGACGTCTACACGTTTAAGTACAGCGGGACGGACACCTGTCCGTCGCAGACCGCCATGGCGGGAGCCGTGGCGGCACCGGCGGGGATGCTGTGTGGCGTCACGGACTGGAACCAGACGGACTACGGCATCTACTACTCCGCAGACGGCACCACGCATCGAATCTCTCGAATCATCGCGGGAGTCGGATCTATTGAGAACGCCGGAGTGACTGATTATCAGTGGGACGCATCGAACCGTTTGGTGGGGATCAGGACTCCCGACGTCTCCTCTGTCGTCGCATCTGGAGCAGTCACGGGTCTTGGTGCACAGGACCCGCGCGCCCTGTTCCAGATGACCTATGACACAGAGGGTCGCGTGGCCTCGGTCACACCTCCCGCAGGACTCCTTCCCGGTGCAACCCAGACGGCAGAGAGCCAGGGTCGCATTCCGACGGTGTTCACCTACACGCCGACCTTCACCGGCACGGTGGCGGGGAAGGTCATCTCTCAGGTGTCCTCAGACCCCACCACGATGCTCATCGACTGGACCAGTGCGGGCACCGGCGGCAAGATGACGATGAAGTACGACAAGGCGACCGGCAACCTCCTCGAGGAGTCGGACTCCTCCTCAGGTTCGGTCACCCGAACCGTCTATGACGATCTGGGACGCCCCATCGAGCAGGACGGCCCGACCACGGCAGGACTGGGAAGCTCATCGATGCCCAAGACCGTCACGGCCTATGACCAGAACGAGAATGGCGCTGCATGGAAGGGTCTCGCCACCTTCTACTGGGACAACGCTGGCTTCGAAGGGGCACCCCAGACGAGTTCGGTGGGCCCAGTGCTCGATGGCTCAGGCAATCCTCCTGCCACCCTCTCGTTCAACTTCCCGAATCCTCCCCCGGGGGTCACCCCTGCCGCGGGAAGTTGGGCAGCGCGGATGACGGGTTCCTATCTGGCTCCGTTGAGTGGCTCCTACGTGTTCTCGAAGTCCCAGACCCCCACGGCGTCGCTGTGGATCCAGGGCCACCCGTGCCTGCCGACCTGTCAGTTCTCCTTCCAGCAGGGGGAGCGAGTCAGCGTGCGCGTTGACGTCACCTCTGCGGCACCCGGCATCAACCTGCAGGTGACGACGCCAGGTGCGATCTCCGGCACGGCCGTGCCGATCGGCGCGCTTCGGCCTGACCTCGGTCTCGCCACGTCTGAGTACACCTTCGATTCGCTCTCCGCATCGTCTCCCACCGGCGTCGGCACACCGCAGAAGCTCAAGGTGTCCTTCAAGCTTGACCCCTCCACCGGGCAGGTGATCGATGAGATCGCACCCTCGGGTTCCGTGGTTCACAACACCTTCAATGCCGATGGAACCGCGGCGAGCACCACCAATGCCGCAGGCGAGACCATGAGTTCGACGTACTACGGGGCTCAGGAGACGGCCACAGTGGCCTGCAACGGTGCCACCGGTGTGGGTCAGCGGGGTCTGCTCAAGTCGGTGACCCGACCCGGTCGCCCCGACGCAACGCAGGTGTACGGATCTTCCGGAAACCCGAGCGCGATCACTCAGGGAAGTGGGTCGGGGTGTGGCTCCAACCTCGACAATGCCACGGGTTCGACTGCAGTCTCGGCCGGACCCGATGGCGCGACAGGGGTGGTCCTCAGCCACGCGTCGCCGTTCTACTTGAACAACCCCATGCGCTCGATGCAGGCGACGATCTCAAACCACGGCGTTCGGACCATGGTGGTTTCGAGGGACCTCCTGGGAAGGATCGTCTCAGAGACTGATGAGTGGAACACCACCACGACGACCGTCTACGACCCCGAGACCGGACTCATCAAGTCGAGCACGGAGACGACCGCGCTGGGCGTGACTCGCGTCAAGACCTTCGTCTACAACGCCGATGGCCAGACCACCCAGATGCTGATGGACGGCAAGGTCCTGGAGACCGCCACCTTCGACGCGACGAACGGTCTGATGACGTCGTCGAAGCTGGCCAACGGTGTCGAGGTGCAGTACCGCTACGGAGCGAACCTCCAGGTCGCCTCGGTCTCCTACACCTTCCCCGACGGCACGACGGCCTCGGACACTGGGACCTACTCAGTGGGTGGCCGGCTGCTGTGCCACGGAGCCTCTGCGCCTGATGGAACTGCAACGCAGTGCTTCGGCGCAGATCCCAACGGCAAGATCATCTCCGAATCAGAGTCGGGCACGCTTCCTGTGCTGGCCTCGAACTGGACGGCTTCGTATGCCGGTGCCCAGGGAGCCAACGGTGACCGCTCCGGCGTGACCGCTCAGCTCACCACAGCGGGCAAGACCGCGTTGGGAACGACTGCGTCCTCGCACGCCACCACTGCTGCGTACGCCAGCGGCGATGCGCTCAGCTCGCTCACGGTGGCGGGTGCCAACAAGGCGGTCACCGCCGACTCCGGCGGGAGGATCACCCAGATCGGCGCCACCACGCTGACCTACGACGGCACAGGCAACCTCGTCTCGGTGGCGAAGACCGGCCGCGGCTCAATTACCTACGGCTACGGGCCCAATGGAATGAACGAGCAGATCTACACGCCGGCCAGCACGGCGCCAGCCAGTCCTCGGACGGCATTCTCCGAGATGAACGATCCGGCGCCTGCTCCGGCGATGAGTCCTTCTGCGACGTCGACCACGAGTCCGAGCACCACCTCCACGACGGCTCCGAAGTCGACCACCTCGTCGACGACTTCGAGCTCGACGACCACGTCCACCACGGTGCCGACGACTACCCCCAAGGCAGCTCCCAAGGCCGTCGCTCCCACGCCGATCGTGGTGCGGTTCTCCGGAGAGGACCTCCTTCTCGATGAGGCAGGCAAGATCGTGGGGCAGGTCATCGACCTGACCTCTGGTCCCACGGTTGGGCTCGATGCCACCGGAGCGGCCGTGCGCTGGAGCTATCCGGACCTTCTCGGTTCGGCCGCGTGGAGCAGCACTGCTTCCTCCCCGTCGAACACGGTGACCTACGACGCATGGGGAACCTGGAACGCAGTCCTCTCTCGTCCCCAGATCACCGATCCGCTAAGCTTGGTGATGTCCGAGAACGGCTGGGCTGCAGGACAGGGCGGTTCGACCAACCCGGTGGACCCCAAGCTGGTCCAGCTCGGTGCGCGGACCTATGACACCGTGGTAGGTCGCTTCCTCCAGCCCGACCCCCTCCTGGCCAGCACGAACCCCTATCTCTACGCCAACGGCGACCCCGTCGATGGCACGGACCCCACGGGAGCCTGGGGCTCATGGGGTGACATCTTCTCTACCCTGATCAGCGTGGTGGTCGGAGTTGCCGGTGCGATTTTGGCGCCAGTGACCGGTGGCGCGTCTGCGTTCCTGGCCGGCTTCCTGATCACCACTGCGGTCACCGCCGCAGTGGACTTCGGTGCCGCCGTGATTGGCCAGGCGATCGACCAAGGAGGCTTCGGTTCGATCGATTGGACTGCCGCGCTGGTGAGCAGCGCCATCGGCACCGGAATCAGCCTCGTGACCTTGGGGGCCAGCCGACTCATTGCCGCGCCGCGCATGTTGGGCCTCCACCAGAAGGCCGTGGCCTTCTTCACAAACCAGTCGAAGTGGAAGGCGCTCAGGAAGGCTCCCGCCACAGACATCGGTGACGTCATGTCGTGGGCAGCCTTCAAGAAGAAGGCGAATTACCTTGCGGAATATGGCGGTGGTTCCTACAAGAAGTCGATGGCCAAGGGTGCAATGCAGCGAATTCTTTGGATTGGCAAGGGAACGGGCAAGCGGACCGGTGGACGAGGAAATCAATCGTGGGCTGGCGACTTGGTCAACAAGAACCACAACACCAACGATCTTTTCGAGATCCTGGCCCCCTCAGTCCGAAGTGATTCCTTCGCCCATATTCCGAATGTTGAGAACTCGTTCAAGTCGATCAGCAGCCAGTCGATGGGCAACAAGATCACCCAAGAGGTTGGCTTCCAGAAGGAGCTCGTCAAGGAGTCACTGGAGTTGACTTCCAAGGGATCTGGATCGATCAGAGGCAGCCAAGGACTCACTGACTTCTACACGCAGTATCTCCTGGATCTGAAACTGAACCCCAACCTCTACCTGATCCGTCCCCTGTCGCAGGTCACCTCCTAAGAGGACCTGGGTGATCACTACGCAAGGGTGATCAGGCCCGTTGCACAGTTTCTTGAGCGCAGCGCGTTCAGGCGAGTTCGCCGGGTTCGTAGACATCGGACGCTCGGCCCACGATGAGTGGGTCGAGCGGCCCGATGCGTTCTAGGTCCTTGCCCGCATAGGGCATCGTCTGGAGGACGAAGCGCAGCGCATTGAGTCGAGCGCGCTTCTTGTCGTTGCTCTTGATGACCGTCCACGGGGCCACGTCAGTGTCGGTGGCCTTGAACATCTCGACCTTGGCTTGGGTGTAGTCGTCCCAACGGTCGAGTGAGGCCACGTCGATGGGGGAGAGCTTCCACTGCTTGAGCGGGTGGCGTTCGCGTTCGGCGAACCGGCGACGCTGCTCCTGGCGACTGACGGAGAACCAGAACTTCACGAGGTGGATCCCGCTGCGCACGAGATTGCGCTCGAACTCGGGTGCCTCTCGGAGGAACTCCGCGTGCTCCTCCTCGCTGCAAAATCCCATCACTCGCTCGACGCCAGCCCGGTTGTACCAGGAGCGGTCGAACAGCACGATCTCACCGGCGGTGGGGAGGTGCTGGACGTAGCGCTGGAAGTACCACTGGCCCTTCTCGATCTCGGTCGGCTTCTCAAGAGCCACCACCCGAGCACCTCGGGGGTTCAGGTGCTCCATGAAGCGCTTGATGGTGCCGCCCTTGCCAGCGGCATCCCGGCCCTCGAAGACGATGACGATGCGCTGGCCGGACTCCTTGACCCACGCCTGGAGTTTTAGCAGTTCGACTTGCAGGTGGTACTTCTGTCGCTCGTAGTTCCTGCGCGACATGAGGTTGGCGTAGGGGTACTCGCCCTTCTGCCAGTTCTCGACCAACTGGTCCTCGGCCCAGACCGGGACGGTTCCGTAGACCGGGTCATCCTGGGCGAGCAGCGCGTCACGCAGCATGGGCAGATCATCAGGAGGCGCACCTTCCAAGAAGGCTTCGAGCCATCGGGCCACCGCCGCCTGCTCCTCCGCGGTGGCACCGTCTAGAACGTCGCGTACGGCTTCGACGCGGGTCTCGACGCCACCTGCCTCAGCCTCGGCGATGACGTCGGCTCCGATGCCCTCAGAGGTCTGGACGGGGGCGACGTCGCCTTGGTCGGATCGGCGAAGTCGCTCAGTGCGTCGCGTGCGCTTCATAGGACCAGTCTCGCATCGCCTCTCTGGCTGTTTCTAGGGCCGGTGGTCCCCTTTCACCGTGTTCGCGGTGTCGTAGACGTCCGACGCTTCCATTCGGTCTAGGTGATCAAGTACCCGTGCTACTCACTGGTGGGTGCCGGGAGACGGAGGATTCCGTGGTGGAGAGCGGCGACCTACTTGAGGAAGGCGAAGTAGCCACCGACGAACACTCCGACGATGGCGATGTTGACGATCAAGCGCTCGAGGGTGTGGCTGGACCCCCTCAAGAACGCGACGTCGACAACGACGATCAGGGCGATCATCACGATGACGTAGAACACCTTGACTGCGGGGTGATGCATGGAGCCTCCCTGCGGTCAGGTTAGTTCTCAAGATCGCGTTGAGGACCTCTCCGAATGGCGGGATGCGCACCGGCGTCAGGTGGCGCGACGTAGCCTTCGGCCATGAGAGTTTCTGAGCTTCGTGGACCGTTCTCCTCGAGCGAGGTCGATACCTTTCTCGACCAGGCGGTCATCCCGATGCGACTGGCCACGGTGGGTCCCAATGGGTGGCCACTCGTGCTCTCGCTGTGGTTCCTCCGTGACGGTGACGAGATCCTCGCTGCCACGAGGCCCGATTCGACCTTGGTCTCATTCCTGGCCCAGGAGCCGAGGTGCGGGTTCGAGATCGCCGGAGATGAACCTCCCTATCGGGGTGTCAGAGGCCGCGCCGAGGTGATCCTCGACGGTGGTGCTGGCGGCGCGGTCCTCGAGCGGCTGCTCACGAGATATCAAGGCGGCACGTCGAGCAAGCTTGCCCAGACCCTCCTGGCTCGGGCG
>CAWUMT010000023.1:0-11526 GCA_963923735.1 uncultured Acidimicrobiales bacterium | reverse complement strand
TGCGACACCTCGCCAACTGCGGGCTCAACCTCTCTGCCACTGACGTCGGTCTGGTCCTCGCTCCTGGCATGATCGCCATGGGCGCATTCGGACCCGTCGGAGGTGCCCTCATGCGCAGGATCGGTCCTCGCATGGTCTTTGCCCTCGGCCTCGCTGGCTGCGCCGTGGGTGGAGGCCTCCTGGCGGTGTTCCATCGAAGCGTCCTGCAAGTCGGGCTCGGGTTCTTCTTCATCGGCCTCGGCTGGGCAATGGCGATCACCGGCGCACCGGCTCTCATCAGCGATGCGGTCCCCAGAGCGCAGACGGGCGTGGCCAACGGCCTCAACTCCACAGCCCGGATCACCGGTACCTTGCTCGGTGGTCAGATCTCCGTCGCCATCCTCACGGGAACGGCACTTGCCTCGGGGGTCCCCTCCAACTCTGGGTTCACCCTCTCGTTCTGGATCTGCTGCATCAGTGCCCTCGTCGCCGCCCTCCTGGCGTTCGCTGCCCGAGGGGCGGATGCTCCAAGTCAGACCGCTAGGTTCATTGCGCACGCAACAACGAAAGGTGCCATGTGATCAAGCGGCGCCGTCGTGCTGAACCCGCGAACCCCGAGCCGACGAGATCGGGGGCTGGCGATGCGCTCGTCTCGAGGTGGGAATCGATCTACGGACACTTCCTGCGTCCCGAGGACATCACGGCGGAGCCGATCAGAGGACTCGACAAGGAATCCGGTTGGATCCACCGCTTCATCGTCGAATTCGTGGATCGCCTGCGTACGCACGCCTCGATCACTCCTGTCCTCCTCGCCGGCGAGCCTGCGCGTGTGGTGTCCCACTACGAATCGTGGCTCGGCCTCAAGAGAGACGAGTTCACGACGGCTGGGCTTGAAGACGTCGACGTCGAGTGGAACTACGAAAACGACCCACCTCGGGCGATGGGGACGTTTCGTTTGGTGCTCTCCCAGGCGATGTTCGAACACCTCATCGACCCTTACCGGCACCTCTGCGATCTCTACGGACTCCTCGAGCCCGGTGGGTCGCTGATCGTCATGACGCACCTTCCGGGATTCGGATACCACCGCCATCCGATCGATGCGGTGCGCTTCTTCCCTGACTGGTTCGAGACGGTGGCGGTGCGTCTCGGAGCCGACGTAACCGGCCGCCTGGTCGGCGACGATCGCATCGTCTATCAACTGACACGCCCCATTCAGCCGTAGGGCGGACCTCCGCAGAGAAGGTGTTCGCGATCAGGACGGGGTGGGGTGCGCGGCCACCATCTCTTGGAACCAGGCCCGCTCCTTGAGCTTGAAGAGATGCGCCATTCCGATGAGGACGAGCTGCGACCCGAGCGCGATGGCGATGGCCAAGAGGGTGTACTCGAGGCGCACCCCAGTGAGACCCTGTGCCACCTTGACCGTGCCCGAGGTCGAGCTCAGACACGCTACGAGCAGGACGATGCCGGGCGTGAGGAGCGAGACGAAGGACCAGTAGGGCCACTTGCCCCCCATGATCGCCTGAGCCGCGGCCACAAGGAAGAAGACTGCGGGGAGCATCAGGGCGATTGTCGGAGTCTGCGAGGGGATCGTCTCGAGGAATCCCACCACGATCAAGGCCCCGATGGCCGTGCCTACCACCCGGTGCAGCGAACGAGTCCAAGGGTTCTGGTCCAAGGGTCGGAAGACCAAGAAGACGGTCATCAGGAGCCACGCGCCGCCCTGCCCGGTGTTGTAGGCCGTGGCGACCCCTGCAGTGATGCCCATCACGAGGCCCATGAGGGCTCCGAGGGTGACGTTCCATCGCCAACCCGCGGGAGGAAGGTGGGGAATCTTCCGGCCGCGGCGCTGGATGCCACCGAGCACCACGCCCCACAGAGCGGCCGCCAGTGCGATGCCGAACACGGCGCCGACATTCACCCAGTCATCAGGGTGGCGCCCGCTGATGATCTGGGTGGGCACGAGAAGTTGGATGGTCAGGATCGACACCGAGGGAGTGACAAGCGATCCCTTGCCACTCCCCCAGCCGAACGCCGCCCAGAGCCCGAGGCCGCAGGCGACCACGCCGGCCAGCCACGGGCGTCCCGCGGAGAGACACGTCAGGCCCATGAAGGTGGCGAAGATCGGCGCGTTGATGAACCCGAAGCCCATGCCGGCCAAGATGGTGAAGAGCATCATGGCCAAGGTCCCGATCATCACGAGACCACCGACGGCCCCGAAGCCATAGAGCATGAAGTACAGGGCCGGGATCGCCTCGAGGAGGACGACGAACATCGTCGGCGGGTGGCTGAAGAGCTCTCGAGCCGTTTCCTTCAGTCCGCTCACGCTGAGGTCAAGCTTGGGGGTCGGTGCCGGCGTCTGCGTCATCGGAGAGCATTCTTCCACTGGTGCTTCGAACGGGCGAGCATCCAGACTTCGACGAGCGTCGTTCTCTTACGAGGCGCTGACCAGTGCCGTCGATCGCCCGAGATGCTGCACCAGTCGGGCGAGGAGCGGCGCCAAGATCGCCGTCGCCAAGACGTAGGCAACGGCGAGTGCCTCGAATCTTGGGGGCAGCGCGCCGCTTGCCGCGGCAATCCCGGCGATGACGATACTGAACTCCCCCCGTGCACCGAGCAAGGTGGCGGCACGCAGTCGGCCCATGCGATCAGTCCCCGGGAGGCTCCAGGCGACGAGTGCCTTGGTCCCCAAGGTGACCACCGTCAGGATCGCCGCTGGCAGGAGCACGCCGGGGATCTTCGAAGGATCGGTGTTGAGACCGAAGTAGGCGAAGAACACCGCGGCAAGCACGTCGCGGATCGGATCGAGGCGATGCCGGGCCACCTCGGCAATCTCTCCCGTCAGCAGCAGTCCGACGAGGAAGGCGGCAACCGCCGCGGAGAACCCTGCGGCCTCGGCGAGGCCCGCCGCTGCTGCGGCGGCTCCGAGCACGATGAGCAGCAAGCTGACCTGATCTCGAGAGTTGAGGCTTCGCTGGACGACTCGAGACCCTCGGTAGGAAACCGCCACCACCACGGCGACGATGACCATGGCCACGCCGACCGAGATCAAGCCCTTGACGAGGCTCGCCCCTGCCAACAAGACCGTCAAGACCGGAAGGTAGGGCGCCATGAGCAGGTCCTCGACCACCAAGAGCCCCACGACCTTGGGCACCTCAGGGTGCGCTCGCCAGCCGAGGTCCCCAAGCAGTTGGCTGACGACGCTCGAGGAGGAGATGAAGGTGACGCCGGCCAGCACCATGGCGCCCTTGAGGCCCCAACCCATGACCAGCGCCACCACCACACCTGGCGTGGCATTGGCCACGACGTCGACGATTGCTGAATGAGCAGTCCCACGCGCACCGGAGAGCAGCTCTCGCGCGGAGTACTCAAGTCCAAGGAGCAAGAGCAGCACGACGACGCCGAGCTCGGACATCGCATGGACGAAGCCGTTGGAGGCGGGGATCCCCACCACACCGCCCTGCCCGAAGAAGAGACCCGCAAGGAGGTAGAGGGGAATCGGAGAGATGCCGATGCGATGGGCGACGCGCGCCAGGACCCCAAGGCCGAGAAGGAGGAGGCCGAACTCAAGGAAGAGCTTCGCCCCGCTTGCCTGCGTCACGGCCATCAGCATCTCGCCATTCTGCCAGCAGAGGTCCGGTACGCTGCCCCTGACGCCACGAAAGGGGATCCAATGTCCGACCTTGCCTCTGTCCGCGATGAACTCGACATCCAGCGAGTGATTTCGAACTACGCATGGGGCTGCGACAACCAGGACTGGGATCTCCTGCGTTCCTGCTTCACTGAGGATGCCTCACTCGACTACTCCTCTACGGGCGGTCCTGCCGGTGGGAAGGTCGAGATTTGCAACTGGCTTGAAGAATCGCTGAGCCAGGTCGAGATGATCCAGCACGTGGTTACCAACCACCAGATCGACCTCGACGGCGACGCCGCCAAGGTCACCGCGATGTTCTACTGCCTCGTCCGACTGCCGGGCATGACCACCCTGGTCGAGACCGGTGGGTACTACCGCGAGACCTTCGTGCGGACGGCTGATGGATGGAAGATCCAGAGCCTCTACGAGGACAATCGCTGGATGAACATGGACATGCCCGAGGCCTGACGCCCTTCGGACACTCCGGGCTCCCGGCGCTAGTGCGAGGGGTCCAGGATCCCCCGCAGGCCGAACTCCTCGGCCACCGAAGGAACCACCCGCCACCAGGTCCACCTCCCGCGGCGCTCCCCCTCGATCAGCCCCGCTTGGGCCAATTTCGACGTGTGGTGAGAGACCGTCGACTGACTTCGCCCAAGGGGAGCTTCGAGGCTGCAGCTGCAGATCTCGTCGGTGGCTGCGATCATCCAATAGATCCTGAGACGAACGGGATCCCCCAGGGCGGCGAACACCTCGGCGACGCGCCCCACCTGGTCACTTCGCAGTTCGGTGGCGAACTGGAGGGGTCCGCAGGACTTCTGATTTCCGTCTCGACGCTGTGGCAGCGACCGACGGTTCTTGACGTCTGTGGGCATGTCCGCCATACTAATCGACGTTCATCGATCTATGGAGGCACGATGTCCCGCATCCAGCTTGCGCTCAATGTGGAGAATCTCGACGAGGCCATCGACTTCTATTCGAAGTTGTTCGCCTCGAACCCAGCCAAGGTGCGCCCCGGGTACGCCAACTTCGCCATCGACGAACCTCCGCTCAAGCTGGTGTTGATCGAAGGCGGCGGAGACCCCGGAACCATCAACCACCTCGGTGTCGAAGTGGCCACAACTGAGGAAGTGACAGCCGCCACGGCCCGTCTCTCCGGCGAGGGCATGGACACCTTGGTCGAAGATCAGACCTCCTGCTGCTTCGCCGTCCAGGACAAGGTCTGGGTCGACAGCCCCGATGGGTCTGCATGGGAGATCTACACCGTCCTCGCCGATGCCGAGACCATGGGCGGCGGCGAGCGGTGCTGCACCACCGAGTCCGCGGACTCCCCCACGTTGATCACCCTGAGCACCTCGGCACCTGCCTGTGCTCCTGGTGGCGACTGCTGCTGATCGCCTCCGATCGCAACGTCTTCCATGGACTCCATCGCGCTGTGGCGCCGGCTTGTCGCAGAATTCCTCGGCAGCGCCTTCCTGGCTGCGGTGGTCATCGGGTCAGGAATTGCTGCGCAGCAACTGAGTCCAGGCAACGTGGGGCTCGAACTTCTCGAGAATGCCCTCGTGACTGGCGCAGGCCTCTTCGCCATCATCTCGATGTTCGCCGCAGTCTCCGGAGCCCACTTCAACCCCGTCGTCTCGCTCGCCGATGCGATCTTCGGAGGGATCTCCTGGCGAGATGCGACGCTCTACATTCCTGTGCAGGTTGCCGGATGCATCGCAGGGGCGATCTGCGCCAACGTGATGTTCTCCCTCTCGACGATCTCGATCTCCACCCACGCGCGCGCCACCGGGCCGCACCTGTTCTCCGAGCTGATCGCCACCACCGGCCTGCTCTTGGTCATCTTCGGCCTGGCCCGGACCCGTCGCTCCGCCGTCACGCCGGCCGCGGTCGCCGCCTACATCACGGCTGCGTACTTCTTCTGCTCCTCGACCAGCTTCGCCAATCCCGCCATCACGATCGGACGCATGTTCTCCAACACCTTCGCCGGGATTGCTCCCTCCTCGGTGCCGGCCTTCATTGCCGCCCAGCTGCTTGCGGCAGTACTCGCCGTCGGACTCATCCTCGCCCTCTATCCGGGACTCTCTTCTGAGGAAGCCGAACACCTTTACTCGCCAACCTTGGAGTCGGAGATCGATGACTGACGCCACGCCCACCGTTCTGTTCCTCTGCGTCCACAACGCTGGTCGCTCACAGATGGCCGCAGCCATGCTGCAGAAGAGCGCTGGCCAGCGGATCACCGTCCACTCGGCTGGATCAGCCCCTGGTGAACACCTCAACCCCGCGGTGGTCGACGCCCTCCTGGAGATTGGCATCGACATCTCGGCCAACACTCCACAATCGCTCACGGAACAGATGGCACTTGAAGCCGATGTCATCGTGACGATGGGATGCGGTGATGCGTGCCCGATCTATCCAAACAAGCGCTACCTCGACTGGGCACTCACCGATCCTGCCGGGCGCAGCCTCGAGGAGGTTCGCTCCATCCGCGACGAGATCCAGGAGCTCGTCGCGGCGCTCGTCGCCGAGCTCCTCGCCTGAGGCTCAGGCCGAGAACGGATCCGCAAGCAGCGCAGCGATCTGTTCGGGGTGGCTCACCATGGCCATGTGGCCCGCGTCGAGGTTCACCACGGAACAGTCGCCCACGTTGCTCGCGAATCGAGACTGCTTCTCGGCAGGGACGATCTCGTCACGCAAAGTGCGGATCCACCGCCTCGGGACGCGCTGCTCCCTGAATGGTGCAAGCGACACCGGATCGAAGCTGAGTCGAGGTGCTTCTGCCACGGTGCGCTCGAGGCACCAGGCAACCTGTTCTTCGGAGAGGTCTGAGCCGAGCACCAAGGCGGCCATCTCCCCGCTGAGCGCCTGGGGCTCCGCATCACTGGGCGCACTGCGAGCCAATTCCTGAACTGCCGGATCGAGGGTGTCGATGGCGCTGGAACCGTCTTCAGGAACCGTGCAGGCCAAGAACACCATCCCCGCGCACCGGTCACCGAGCGTCTCGGCGATCGTCGGCATCGAGCACCCCGCCAGCGAGTGGCCCACGAGGATTGCTCGATCGAAGCCGGCCGCATCAAGGTCGGCTTCCACTGAGTTCGCGCAATCAGCGAAGGAGACCGACCGAAGATCCATGGGGTGTGCGCCACGTCCGGGAAGGTCGACGGCCGTCACTGGCTGATCGAGCATTGGGAGCAGCAGATCCCAGCACCGGGCGTCGAAGCCGCCTCCGTGGATGAGCACCAACGGCAGTTTGCTCACGATTCCCCCGAATCTCGTCGTCACCCCATGGCGTCGTAAATGGCGCACCGAGCAGCCTACCGAGCCTCCGGCGGAACGTCACCGAGGGTTCGCCCGCCCTAGGCTGACCATATGAAGGCGATTCTCCACGACCCGGCCTCGTGGTCTCTCGCTCAGGACGCTGCACTCACCCGCAACGGTGACGCCACTGCCTGTCACCACACCGATCGGCCTAGCCTGGCACCCGTCGCACCGGCAGTCCCGAACCCGATCCTGCGGAGGCGCTGAGCCATGGCACTAGTCGAAACCACACGCGAAGGTCGGGTCCTGCACCTCACGCTGAACCGCCCCGAGCGGCGAAATGCGGTCGACCGGGCACTTGCCAATGCACTCGATGCTGCGCTGAACGAGCTCGAGGACGACCCGGATCTGTGGTGTGGGGTGCTGAGTGCCAATGGACCGGTCTTCAGTGCGGGCAGCGACCTCAAGGCGATGGGTGACTACGTCACCGAACGCGGCGGAGAGTACGGCATCGTGCGACGCCAGCGCTCCACGCCCCTGATTGCCGCCGTCGAGGGACCCGCTCTCGGCGGCGGGTTCGAGATCGTGCTGTCCTGCGACCTCGTGGTTGCCTCCGAGACGGCCACGTTCGGTCTCCCTGAGGTCAGCATCGGGGTGTTGGCCACCTGTGCGGGGCTCTTCCGTGGTCCGCGTGCCCTTCCGCCCAACGTCGGACGAGAGATGATCCTCACCGGCCTCCCCCTCGATGCGACACGGGCCTACCAACTGGGCCTGGCCAACCGCCTTGTTTCGCCGGGCACCGCCGTGGACGCAGCCCTGGCGCTCGCCACACAGATCACCACCAATGCACCGGTCTCCGTGCAGGCGAGCCTCGAGGCGGCGAACTTCGTCCTCGGCCTCCACGACGAGCGGGGCTGGGAGGCAACCACCCGGGCACTCACGAGGCTCGGCGAGTCGAGCGACTCGAGCGAAGGAATCGCCGCCTTCTTCGAGAAGCGCCCGCCAAGATGGACCGGGCGCTAGGCGTTCCGATCGAGGAGCTTGCTCACCGATGCCGGAAGCTCGGGTGACACCGAGTCGTTGAGATCGGGTGCCAGTACCGGGGAGCCATAGGACCGCTCGATGGGGACCGTCCCGGCCCAGGTCGGTCCCTCGAGGTCCTCGACCTCATCGTTGGGAGGACCCTCGCTGACCTTGGCCGAGGCCTCCTCGATGGTGAACCGGACGACGCCGGTGCGACGAAGCTCAGAAGGCGTCGGACGACGCACCTCTTCAGTCCTCCCGGGCAACACCGCATCGGTCAGGAGATCGAGCGCCCGCTCGACCTCACCAGGTTCCTCGACGCGAGTTGCGCTCCCGAACAGCACGGCGCTGCGATAGGCGACCGAGGAGTTGAAGGCGGATCGAGCGACGATCAATCCATCGGTCAACGTCACGTTGACGCACACTCGCTCACCGGCCTCCATGGCTCGAAGCAACAGTGCCGAGATACTCCCGTGAAGGAGGAGCGAGTCGCCGTCACGCACGTAGATCGACGGAAGGACCAAAGGACTTCCGTCCACGATCACCCCGATTGAGCAGAGCCAGGTGGCGTCGACGATGGCGTAGACGTCGTCTCGCTCATAACGCGCCTTGTGTGGCTCGCGACGCACACGGGTCCGATCGCTCTCGCCTCCGATCGGTGAGCTGTTCATGGGCCGATTCTGCCAGAGGCCGCACGCGACTCGGCCCGCCGACTCCCCGAGTGCGGGAGGCGGCGGGCCGAGACCGAATCTGAGAGTTGGCTCAGAGGACGCCGATGCCGGCTGCCTCGTTCTTGGCCTTCCACTCCGACTTCGACATCCGGGTGGTGTCGACGTCCTTGGCCTTGGCCCGGAGCGCACCGACGGTGGCCTGGTCCTTGGCGATGTGCTCGAAGGGGTTCCAGTCGAAGAAGCGAGCGGAGTTCTCCCAGGTGATCTTGTGGATCTCGGCGTCGTTGCACCCTGCGCCCTGCAGCTCATCCCAGAGCAGCTCGGGGCTGAAGGGCCACGTGGTGTCGGTGTGGGGGTAGTCGCACTCCCAGGCGATCGTGTCGATCCCGATCTCGTTGCGCATCTTGAGCCCCGAGGGGTCCGTGATGAAGCAGGCCAGCACGTGGTCCTTGAAGACCTCCGAAGGAAGCTTGCCGCCGAAGTCGTTGCCGATCCACGCCTGGTTCTTGAAGTGGCGGTCCACCCGGTCGAGGTAGAAGGGGATCCAACCGATGCCACCCTCCGACAGCGCCACGCGCAGGTCGGGGAACTTGCGGAAGGTAGGACCGAACAGCAGGTCCTGTGCGGTCAGCATGGTGATCTGCGTCGGGATCACGATCTGGTGGTCGATCGGAGCCTCGTCCGCGAGCTGGATCAGCGCCGACGCGCCACCGATGTGGAGGCAGAGGACCATGTTGTTGTCCACGAGCGCCTTGAGCATGGGATCCCAGTAGCCCGACAGGAAGGACGGGAAGCCCTGGCTGTGCGGTGCCTCGAGGAAGGAGATCGCCTTGCAGCCCTTCTTGGCCAGACGGTTCACCTCTTCGGTGGCGAGGTTGACGTCCCACATCGGCACGATGCCCAGCGGGATGAAGCGACCCGGGTAGGCGGTGCACCACTCGTCGATGTGCCAGTCGTTGTAGGCACGCAGCATGACGAGGGAGACCTCGTGGTCGGCGCCCTCGGTGAAGGTACGGGCATTGAAGCCGGCCATGGTTGGGAAGTTCATCGAGGCGAGCACGCCGTTGACGTCCATGTCACGGATGCGCTCGTGGATGTCGAAGCAGCCAGGACGCAACTCGGAGAGCGTGCCCGGGTCGAAGCCCCACTCCTCGTTCGGCCAGCCGACGGTGGCAGCCATGCCGAAGGGAGTCGAGGTGGCCTGGCCCTGGAAGGTCCAGATGTCGATGCCGTCCTTGGAGCGCTCGATCCTGGGCGCCTTGTCCTTGAACTTCTCGGGCACGTGGTTGTCGTACATGTCCGGCGGCTCGATGGCGTGGTCGTCGATCGAGATGAGAATCATGTCGTCGAGGTTCATTGTGAACTCCTTGCTTGTAGAGGTACTCGTTGAACTACTTGGGATCGTAGAGGGTGGTGCGGACTTACGTGTCCGCTCAGGCAGCGCCGCCGCGGACGACGGGCTCGGCAAGGCCTTCCCGGGCGATCTTGGCCTCCCAGAAGGCGATGGTCTCCTCAAGCCCCTTGCCCTGACGGGTGCCGGGAGTGAAGGTGGCCGGAAGGTTCTTCATGCCCTGGATGACGCCGATGGTGTCGTAGTGCACGGCACCTGCCGGATCGCAGGAGTAGTCCGGCATCCGCTCGAGCACGCCGGTCAGCATGGTCTTGAACACCGCACGGGCCACGTTCGAACCGATGCAACGGTGCACGCCGAGGCCGAAGGTGGTGTGACGGTTGCCCTCGCGGTCGAGGTGGATGTTCTCAGGGTCGTCGAACATCTCGGGGTCACGGTTCGCCATGGCCCAGGAGAGCCAGAGCCGGTCGTACTGCTCGAGCTTTTTTCCACCGACCTCGTACTCGTACATCACCGTGCGGCCGTCTCCGGGGGCCGGCGTGTAGAAGCGCAGGAACTCCTCGGTGGCGGAGTCAAGCAGAGAGTCGAGGTTGTCCATGAGGCGCTGACGCTCTGCGGGGTTCTCGCCCAGCCACTCGAGCGAGTGAGCGGTCAGTGCCGTCGTGGTGTCGAAGCCACCGCCGACGAGCAGCATCATCGTGTCGCGGATGTCATCGTCCGTGGCCGGCTTGCCCACGATCTGCGCCTCGATGAGGGCATTGACCAGTCCGGGCTTGGGATTCGCACGAAGCTCCTGGATCGACTCGTGCAGGCGCATGCCCATCTTGATGGACTCACCCATGACGTACTCCATCTCGGGCGACTCCGGCGGAGTGTAGACCTGCGCGTGGGCTGGGTAGTTGTAGACCACCCAGTCGGCGAGGGGAAGGCCCATCATGGCCATGGTCATCACCGCGGGCACGATGTTGGCGAGGTCGTCGACGAAGTCGATCGAGCCGGACTCAATCTTCTCGTCGAGACAGGCTCGAGTGACGTCGGCGACCATGGGCTTCCAGCGGTCGACGGCAGCCGGCGAGAGGTAGGGGTCGAGGGCCCGACGGAAGTCCTTCTGCTCGGGCGGGTCCATCTCGAGAAATCCACCTCGGGTGTACTCCATGCCGGCACGTCCGGGGATCGAGATGCCCTTGAGCTCAGGGCGCTCACCGGTGATGTCGCGGTCGTTCGAGAGCAAGGTGGCATTCCGGGCGATCTCGAAGAGCTCCTTGTAGCCCGAGACCACCCAGTGGCCGTCGTAGGTGTCCGACCAGGCAACGGGGCACTTGGCGTGGAGGTCCTCGGTGATCTCCGAGAAGTGGTCCTTGTAGTCCGCTGCGTGGCGATCGAAGTGATACGGCTGGGCCTTGTCGCCGACAGTGCTCATGGAGGTCCCCCTGCGGTTTCTGATTTGAGTGTCAACTTCTGTAGATTCCCCAGTTCGGGGGCTCCACGAGGGACCGTAGCGCCCGACGACCCCCCCTCGCCAAACCGCGGGGGAATGAAGTTGACATCAATGTCAAGTTCTATTACCTTGCCAAGCAATCCCGGAGCCGGGAGGTCGAGGTGGACCAGTCGCCCCT
>CAWUMT010000022.1:0-11601 GCA_963923735.1 uncultured Acidimicrobiales bacterium | reverse complement strand
CGTAGATCAGCGAACCCGGGTTGTCACGCGGATCGAGTGCCCAGAGCATCGCTCGAAACACATGGGGAACCACTGAGCGCTCCGCTGCGGCGTCGAGGGATGCGGAGACCTCGTGCTTGGGGGTCGCCTCAGCCACGGAGGTGCGCGATCAGTTCGATCTCGACTGAGGCCCCCATGGGGAGTGCGGCAACTCCGATGGCCGAACGTGCGGGTCGATGCCCGTCGAAGAACGCCACCCACACCTCGTTCAACGCGGCGAAGTCGGCCATGTCTGTGAGGAAGACCGTGGCCTTGACCACGTCGGTCTTCGTCGCACCCTCGGACTCAAGAAGTGCTGCGGCGTTGGCGAGTGCCTGAGTCGCCTGCGCGGCCGTGCCACCGGCGACGAGCTCTGGGGCACCTTCAGGACCAGCCACCACACCGAGCTGGCCCGAGGTGAAGAGCAGGTCACCGGCGCGCACGATGGGTGAGTAGGGACCGATCGGGGTCGACATGCTCAGGCTCCTCTGGTCGGCCAGGTCGGGGTGAGCCCCTCGGCCACCCAGGCAGCCCCCATCGTGGCAGCCAGCACCGCCCCTCCACCAACCATGGCGGGTCGGTCATCGTGCTCATCGATCTGGACAGAGAACCTCGGCGTCTCCTTGGGCGTGAGGATCCCGAAGGAGCGGATGGTCAGGTCATGGACGACCCCGGCCTCATCCACGGCCAGCGCTTCGGAGCGGACCATGCCCAGCGCCTGATGCGCCGCACCGATCACATAGGACCGCAGCGTGATCGGGCACAGCGGTTCTCCGGCGGCGACGAAGAGCTCCACTTCGCCGTCCTCGGCAATCCGAGCACGGGCACGAGCACCGTTCGGAGAGGTCACTTCGACCGTTCCGTCGGCGCTGGCCCCGAGCGCCCCACGGGCGGCGAGTATCTCAGCGAGGACCGCACCGCGATGCGAGGTGCCGACCGGTGGGCCAGCGATGTCGACGATCTCGACCTCGATCCCTTCGAGGGGGCCGGCGAGCATCTCGAGGTGCGCAGCGAGATCATCAGAACCCGGGGTGCGTCCCACGCGCAGCGAGCCCGTGCCGTCTCCGCGCAGGCTCAGTGCGAGGGGAGGACGCTTCTTGCCACGACGGACGACCTCCTCACGGGGCCAGACAGCGACCACCTCTCGGCCAGATTCCTCGGCCAGACGGCGGGCATCCTCTCGAATCGCCGAGGATCGTTTGGCACCGAAGGCACCTGCGTTGGCGAACGGTGCACTCGGCTCACCACCTGGTGCACAGCGACTTGCGTCGGGTTCGACGTAGGCGGGCTCGACGAACGTGGTGGCCAACTGCAACACGGCTCCATCGATCTGCGGCGGCTCGAGCGGCCAACGCAGCGGGGCCGTCGAGTTGCGCCCCTGTACCTTGGCGCCCGCAGCTCGGCCCGCCGAGACCGAGTCGGCGAGGGCGTAGCCACCGTCAGCGGTGGCCACCGCCACTGCGCAGCCAGCAGTCTGATCCGCGGCGAACCCAGCCTCGCCGAGCACGATGGCCCGACCGGCCCGCTGGGACACACCGGATTCAAGCGTGGCGCGTGCTTCGGCAGCTGCTGGGTCTCTCGGTTCCGGAAGGGTGGCCTCTGGGTCGAGGGCCAGCAGTGCTGCTTCGATGATGGGCTGGATCCCCGTGCATCGACACAGGTGCGCACTCAACGCCGTACGAACCTGCTCCTCATTGGGCGTCCCCTTGGACGCGAGTCCGACCAGTCGATTCAGGATGCCCGGGGTGCAGAACCCACACTGGGAGGCACCGGTGGCCTCGAAGGCGACGATGAGCCGCTCGAGGAGCTGGGTATCGACTGCGTCGAGTGTCGTGATCGACTTACCCGCGCACCGGCGCACCGGGGTGACGCAGGCCACGCGGGGAGCCCCGTCGATGAGCACGGTGCAACAACCGCACTGGCCTTGGGGCGCGCAACCGTCCTTGGCCGTGAGGACATCGGCCAGCTCTCGGAGCGCGTCAAGGAGGTTCCCCTCAGGGGGACACGTGATGGTTCGCCCGTCGACCTCGAAGGAGATCGACGCTGCCCCCTCAGGGCTCAACGGCTCAGCTGAAGGAGGAGCCGCAGCCGCAGGTCTTGGCCGCGTTGGGGTTCGAGATGTTGAACCCTGCGTCGGTCAGTCCGTCGGCGTAGTCGAGCTCCGAACCGGTCAGCTTCTCGGCCGACTCGGCATCGACGACGACCTTGACGTTGCCGAAGAGGGTCACGACGTCGCCGTCGAGGGTCTCGGAGTCGAAGTACATGTCATAGGAGAAGCCCGAGCAACCGCCAGCCTTCACACCGATGCGGAGGAAGAGCTCCTCGCCCGTGGCCTCATCGGCCAGCAGCTCGGCCACCTTGGTCTGGGCCTTGTCCGTCAGGGTCACCGGCACCGGCTTGGCACCGAGGTTCACCGTGGTCGCCGTGCTCATCGCAGGGCCTCCTCATGTCGTTGCTGCCCCACCGCTTCAGGCAGGGCGTCTTGGAAGTTCATCGTAGCGATTCCCGCCCCGATCTCCAACGCCCCCCGGGAAGATCAGGCCGTTCAGCCGTTAGCGTGGCCCCATGGCACTGCGGCCCGAGACAGCGACAGGGCCCGAGGCCGAGGTCTGGGATCGGCTCGAGCTCGTGATCGACCCCGAGCTGGGCCACTCCATCGTCGAGCTCGACATGGTCCGATCCGTGGAGATTGCCGGCCGGCGGGCCCTCGTCGAGGTGGCCCTGACCACCCCGTCCTGCCCGCTTCGCGCCCGGATCGAGCGGGAGGTCACCGCCTCGGTGCTGGCCCTCGAGGACGTCACTGACCTTGACCTCACCATCAGCGCGATGTCCAAGGAGGAGAACGCTGCGCTGATGAGCCGGGTCCGCAAGCTGGCCCAGCAAGACGCCCCGCAGACCACGCTGGCGGCAACCACCAAGGTGCTCGGCATCTCCTCGGGCAAGGGAGGCGTCGGCAAGTCCTCGGTGACCGTGAACCTTGCCGTGGCGCTCGCTCGGCACGGACTCGCCATCGGCATCCTCGATGCCGACATCTGGGGTTTCTCCGTCCCGCGTCTCTTGGGCATGAGCGGTCCGGTTGAGGCCAAGGGCGGCAAGATGCTCCCGCTTGTTCGGCCCTGCGGCGAGGGGTCGATCTCCGTGCTTTCGATGGGCTTCCTCGCTGAGGAGGACACCGCCATCATGTGGAGGGGCCTCCTTCTCTCGCGTGCGTTGCAGCAGTTCATCGAAGATGCACAGTGGGGGGCACTCGACCTCCTGCTCATCGACCTTCCCCCGGGAACCGGCGACATCCAGATGAGCCTGGCCCGCCTCCTTCCTCGGACCGAGCTGGTTGTCGTGACCACCCCGCCACTCGCCGTCCAGCAGGTCGCCGCCCGTGCGGCCGACATGGCGAGGAAGGGACATCTACGCGTGGCCGGGGTCATCGAGAACATGGCACCGTTCACCTGCGAGCACGGCTCGACCTACCCCCTCTTCGGTGAGGGTGGCGGTGCGATGCTCGCCGAACGACTCGGCGTACCGCTCCTCGGGTCGATCCCGCTCGATCCCACCCTGGTTACGGGTGGAGATGAGGGAGCGCCGATCGCCGAAGGAGACGGGACAACCGCCGAGGCATTCGGACTCCTCGCAGATGCCGTGCTCGAGGAGATCTCCGGACCTGAGATGGGTGGGTGCTCCGCTCGCCTGCTCGAGGTCCTCGAGCAGGCGGCGGATCGCCTCGAGGTCTAGGTCAGGTTCCCGTTCTTGCACCACGCCGAGTTCGGAACACCCTGGCAGGGGTTCGGCATCTCGGTGAGGCCACCGGGCAGCGGGTGCATGGTGACCTGGGTGACCTTGGGGTAGGTCGCCCCCGCAGGGCACGCTCCGAAGCCGGTGTCGCAGAGCACCTGAGCGAGCAGATCTCCAGGGGCATCTGCCTGCGCACGGTTGACCCCGCAGCTCGGGTACGCGACCTCGAGTGCCTTGAGCGCACCCGAGAGCCCTGTGGCGTGGTTGTTGGAGTAGCAGTTGGCTGGCTTGTTGGCGTTCAGCGCCAGTTGCCCGATGGCCCCATTGGTCGGATTGCCGAAGGAGCCGTTGTTCTCGAAGGTGTTGCCTGAGATCACGTTGTTCATCGGGTCATAGACGCAGCCGAATCCGGGCGTCTCGACGCCACCGGTGCCCGAGCAGGACTGGCCCATCTCGGGATCGTTCGAGTCAGGGAAGGGAATGACCAAAAGGCCCCATGCACCGTTGTTGCGGAAGATGTTGTTGCGCACGGTGTTGTTGCGCCCACCCGAGAGCGTCATGCCCGTTCCGGTCGGCCCGAGCGAGGCGTTCCCGGCCTGGGGGACGTTGGGGTTGTTGTTGTCCTCGAAGATGTTGTTCTGAAGGACCCAGCACGAGTGCGTATGGGTGATCGGGGAGATCTCGTTGCCCGGGCACGCACCGTCCTGAGGTGCCGGCGGGTCGCCGTTGATCTGGGTGTTCGTGTCGAACCCGTCCTTGTTCTGGTCGAACCGTGAGTTCTGGATCACGATCGCACCACCCGAGTTGGTGCCCGAGTAGCCCAGGGCGGAGTACTCCATCCACGCGTCGTTCACCGTGATGTTGCAGTAGCGCTTGCAGGCACCGATGTACATGCCGGCGTCGTTGAAGTTCGAGGCGTAGACGTGATTCCAGCTTCCACCGTCGCCGTTCGCATTGGAGGAGAAGAGCCCGTAGGTCGCCGCTGTGGTGTCGCCGCCGTAGTACGTCGAGGTGGCGGTCAGGTACGAACCCGAGTAGCCCTTGAGACCCATGGTCCCGGTGTCAGCGCCACCGTTCCACCAGATCTCGTTGCCCGACTGCTCCCCACCACCGAGGAAGTTGCACACGGTGAGGTTGTCGATCGAGACATTGTTGGCCTTCCAGACCACGATGCCGTTTCGCCCGGCAGCCTTGCCGTTGACGCTGGCGCCGAACTGCTGATCGGCTTCATTCGAGGAACAGCGCGAAGCTCCCGCCTTGGTTCCATCGATGACCACGCCGTTGCGGGAGAGTCCTCGGATGTGCAGGTTCGAGGTCGACACCAGCACGCCGCCGAAGCCACCGTTGGACTGATTGGCGATAGGGGTGGTGAGGTCGTTGTTCTCCTTGTAGACCCCCGGTGCAACGAGGATCCAGTCACCCTGGTGGGCCGCGTTCACTGCCGCCTGGATGGTGGCGAACTGGCCCTTCTGGCCCTTCCAGGTGCCCACAGTGAGGACTTGACCCGAAGAAGAACTCGAAGAGGAGTCCGAGGACGAGCATGCGGAGAGTCCCGCCAACGACAGCACTGCAACGGCAGCGACGGCCTTCGCCCGTGAGAACCGGGTCACCCTGCGCATCTGATCTCCCCCATGTGGGCGGCCCGAGATGGCCGCACGAGAGAACCTACCCAACGCACGCGGCCTAGGCGAGCAACTGGCTCCCCCACCCCTGTCCGGCACTCAAGCCCCGGGGGAGGGCGAACACCGACGACGCGGTGTGCACCAGGTAGTCATGCAGGGCGTCAGAGGACGACAACTTCGTCTGGATTGGGACGAACTGTCGGGTCGGGTTCGCCATGTAGGCGAGGAACTCCAAGCCTGCGTCGAGCTCACCTGTCACCGGGTCGATCCCGTCCGAGAAGGAGTAGCCACGTCGGAGCATCCGCGCTCCCCCGTTCTGCTCGGGTGCGGCAAGACGGAGGTGGGCGTTCAGCGGAATGGCCGGGTGACCTCGGGTGTCAAGGGCCGCGAAGTTCGGACGATCGCGCTCGGCGGTGCCACCCAGCGGTGCACCCGAGCCGCGCGTGCGGCCCACCGACGCCTCCTGCTCCTGAAGAGAGGATTCCGCCCAACGCTCGAGTCGGATGCGGATGCGCCTCGCCACGAGAAAGGTCCCGCCCTGCATCCAGCCCGGGAGGTTTGCACCCGAGGTCCAGACCGAAGTGTTCATCTGGCCGGGATCATCGACGTTGAGATTGCGCGAGCCGTCCTTGAACCCCATCAGATTCCGGGGCGTCCCCCCGGTTCCGGACTCCGGGAGGAACCCGTTCTGGAGCGCTCGCAGCATCAGCGTGCCGAGGGCGAGGCGGGCCAGGACGTGGACCGCATGGAAGGCGGCCTGTGCATCCTGTGCGCAGGCTTGAATGCAGAGCGCACCCTCGGAACGAGAGGGATCAAGCTGATCACCGGCGAAGGATGGAAGCACCGGCACGAGCGCGGGGTCACCACCTGTCGCCGCAAGCAAGGCGCTCCCGACCCCGAGGGTGATCGTGAGCCCGGCGGGGCCGAGGTCGAGGGCTTCGCCGGGATCCGAGGGAGCGAGGTCGGCTCCATTGGGTCCCGGTGCGCTGAGTCCTTGGGTCAACGCGGCTGCTGCGGTCGACCAGTCATTGAGCGTGGAACGCAGCTGTGCCGTGCTCACGTGGTCGGCGAGATCGAAGGTGGCCAGACAGAGGTGGGGCTGGGCCGGGGTGGCGATCCCTGCCTGATGGATTCCATAGAACGGGACGCGCTCGCCTCGACGCAACGGCGCTGCGGCCCCCGAAGGGGGGGGGGCGAGCCCGCTCGCCACCACGGCGCCCAACGTGCCCAGGGTCGCCGAGCCGAGCAGTGCTCGGCGTGAGAACTCATTCAGGTGTTCGCTCATGGGTCCACGCTCGTCGTTCCGAAGCCCACCAAGGACTGTTGAAAGAGGCTGAGCGAGCGTATCGACGCATCAGCCTGCTGAACGGTCGCCCTCGGCGAGGCACCCGAATCGAGCAGGTTGGCCAGGCGCGCGAGATCCGCCTCGACCTCGGCAAGACGCGCAGGAGCCACGAGGCTCCCGAGCGGAGCAGTCGTGGCGACCTGGCGGCGTGCCGCCTCCGTGGTCACCCGCAGATCTTCGACCGTGAAGGTGCTCGTGGACTCGAGCACCTCAGGAGTGCGCGAGGCCACCCACTCGATCTCGAGGCGAGCCAGGCCGACGATCGCTGAGGGCGCGCGCACCACATGAGAGAGCAGGAGGCTGATCCCCGCCAGGGAGGACCGGAGCTTGGTGAGCACCGCAGGATCCGAGAGGTTGGCCAAGTCGTGGTCGAGGTCACTGCGCCCCTGAGGATCGTGCGGCAGGAGAACCCGGACCTCATCGAGTGCGAGGCGTGCACTCGTGGCATCTGGTGGCGTCTGATTCAGTGCATCGACCAGCCGCTGGCCTGCCTGAGTCATCAGGGCCCGGAATCCCACCGTCGCTTGGCGTGCGGCGTTCTGCTCCGCAGGCGTTGCGGGGGCGACCGTCGTGGACGTGGTCGAGGTCGTCGAGGGCGCCGACGTGCAGGCGCCAAGCAACAGGACTCCCACCATGAACGGTCCCACGACGCGTCGCATGCTCAGCACGCCTCGAAGGAACTCGAGATCGACTGTTCCGAACGTGCACGAGCGCACGTGGCCCGTCCGAGATCCTCCAGGTGCTGCAGATGGGCCAGCAGCGTCACCGTGGCAATCTCGGTGCGGCGCTCCTCGAGGCCCGGATAGACCGAGCCGAGCAGCTCGACTGCCGAAGCCCGTCCGGCACCGACGAGTTCTTCGGCGATGCGCCCCTCTCGGGCGCGACGATGGCCGATCACCTCATCGATTGCTCCCGAAGCGTCCCCGATCAGGCGACCGTGCGCCGGGGCGAGCACCTCGCAGTGCGTCGCTGCCAATCGCTCGAGGCTGTCGAGGTAGGCGGCCACCTGGCCGTCGGGCGGACGGATGACCACCGTGGAGCCGTGCATCACGTGGTCGCCCGTGAGGGCGAGCGCCTCGTCCTCAAGGAGATAACAGAGGTGATCAGAAGCATGACCGGGGGTGTGCAGCACCCGAAGGGATGCACCGGCAACCTCGAGGACGTCACCCTCCATAAGGTGGCGATCCGGCACGAAGGACGGGCCAGGTCCAAACCCCGCCAGTGGTGCGTCGACCAGTGCGGCGAGACCGGCCGCCCCCGGCGCATGGTCCGGATGGGTGTGGGTCACGCAGATCATCGAGACCTCACGACCGTCGATGGCCGCCACCAGTGCAGCGAGATGCGCGTCGTTCACAGGACCCGGATCGACCACGATCAGCGACGTCGTCCCCACGAGATACGTGTTGGTTCCCGGCCCCGTCATCATCGACGGGTTCGGTGCGGTCACGCGGACGAGTGCCTCGCTCAGTGCCACCGGCACCGAATGGATGACCTCAGGGCCGACGCCTCGATCCACGAGGGGAGTCGGCTCAGTCACGTGGCGGATTCTCCTTGACGGCGCGCCGTCGAGCTGCACGTACGAAACCCTTCGGGTCGTTGGTCAATCCCTCGGCGGCTTCGTAGCCCTCGTCTCCGGGCACCAAGAGGATGACGTCGACATCGTCCTCGACCATCTTCGGCAGGATCGTCGGGATGTCGGTCTCGGCCTTCGAGGCCGCCAGCACTTCGGCGGCCGTTCCATGCGGGGCTACGAAGGCGAGGTTGCGGAGCGTGGGCATGACCATGTGGATCTCACTCTGACGATGGCGTTCGAAGGCCTCCGCGGGGGTGACCCAGATCGAGGCGATGGTCTCGGCCTCATCGTGGGCAGCCTCTTGCCCCTCGGGCGCGAGCGCCGCAAAGAAGTAGGTGTCGAATCGCTTCACTTCGGCGGTGGGGGTGATCCAGTGCGCATGGTGCTCAAGCACCGAGCAGTCGAGGTGGAGATCCTCGGCCTCGAGCACCTCGAGGAAGCTGACCTCTCTCGCGTTGAGTGCTCGGCGGTGTTCGGCGAGGCGCTCCGCTGCCTCCGCGCCGAGGTGCCGACCCTCGGCATCGACGGCCAGCAGGATCCCGGATTCCTCGAAGACCTCTCGCAGGGCGGCCACGAAGAGGGCCAATCCACCGTCTTCGAGGCCCAGCTCCGCGGAGGCCTGGGCATCATCGCGACCTTTGATCCGAGCCAGCATCTCGGGTGCGGCATCCCCCTGATCCACCCCGCCACCGGGAAAGACCCAGATCCCCCCCATGAACGAGGCCGAGGTCGACCGGCGGACCATCAGGACCTCAGGACCAGAGGGGCCGTCTCGCAGGACCAGGATCGTGGCAGCGGGACGGGCGGGGACGACGTCGGAGGTCATGGTCGCAGGGTAGTGGCGCGGACCCATCCCCTCGGGGGTCGGGTACGATTCGGCGGTCCACTCCCGAGGAGATTTTCCCCGATGGCCCAGTCCAAGCCGCAGAACAAGCAGGCATCGAAGAGCCAGAGCCGCCAGGTGAGCCGCACCAAGAAGGCCCCCACCAAGGCGGGCTCCTCTTCGGGTGCCAAGCTCACCTGGGGCATCGTCGGCGTGGTGCTCCTCGTCGTGATCGCCCTCGTCATCTTCGCCCTCACTTCGGGCAACTCGAGCTCCAACAGCCAGGGGCATGGCTACCAAGAGGCCCCGGCCTCGCTGGTCAAGGAACTGACCACCATTCCTGCCTCGGTCTACGACACCGTCGGTGTGACCTCCTCGGTTGCCCCGGTGACGGCGCCCACGGCCACCTCTGGTGAGGCCGTACTCACCTTCACCACCGCAGACGGAAAGACCCTGCCGGGCGTCTTCTACCTGGGTTCGGAGTACTGCCCGTTCTGTGCAGCCCAGCGCTGGGCCGTGATCGCTGCGTTGAGTCGATTTGGCTCGATCTCAGGTCTGGGCCTGACGGAGTCCTCGTCGAAGGACGTCTTCCCGAACACCCCGACGCTTTCGTTCTACAAGGCCAACTTCTCGATGACGGACCTCGCCGTCCAGGCCATCGAGCAGTACTCGAACATCCCCACCAAGGATGGCAACGGCTACACCGAGTTGATGAAACTCACCAAGGCGCAGCAGGCCCTCGCAGAGAAGTACGACTCGACCAAGTACTTCCCCTCGGGTCAAGCAGGTGCGATTCCCTTCATGAGCATCGGCAACCAGTTCCTCGTCTCTGGCGCGATGTTCTCACCGTCGGTGCTCAACTCGCTGAGCCGCAATGACATTGCCGCAGGCCTGACCAATGCCAACAACCCCGCCACCCAGGCGATCATCGCCTCGGCGAACTACCTGACCGCGTCGATCTGCAAGATCACCAACGGCCAGCCGGGCAACGTCTGTCAGTCCAAGGGCGTCCAGGCGGCAACGTCCGCCATGAAGATCACCTTCTAGGAGCCGGATCCATGGCGCTCGTCCCCGCGCAGCGGCCGTCGTCACCGTCGACCTTCGTCATCCTTCTGAGTTGGATCCTGGCTCTGGGTGGCCTCGGGATCTCGACCTATCTGACGATCGTCCACTTCGTCGGCACGCAGATCCTCGCCTGTGCGGGAAATGGGGCAATCAGCTGTGAGATCGTGACCACTTCTGCCCAGAGCCGGTTCCTCGGAATGCCGGTCTCGGTGCTCGGGTTGTCCTACTTCGTCGCTGCAGTCGTCCTGTACTCACCGTGGGCCTGGTGGGCCCCCTGGCGAGCGCTGCACCTGATCCGCATCGCCGCCTCGGTGGTCGGAATGTGCATGGTCCTCTGGCTCATCACCGCCGAACTGCTGATCATCCACAAGATCTGCCTGTGGTGCTCGGGCGTACACCTGATCACCTTCGCCCTCTTCGTGATCACCATCACCACCGCCCCGGCGGTGCTTGCCCGAGGCGAGGACGTGACCGACGACGAGGTCGTCGAAGTCTGAGTCGATGCAGCGGATCGTTGGCGATCCGCGAGCTCAGCGCAGCGTGAGTGGGCTGAGCCCGGCGCGACGCTCGAGCTCGTTGAGGCCACCCCAGATGCCGTGTGGCTCCTGGATGCTCACCGCATAGTCGAGGCACTCACCGCAGACGTCGCAGTCGGCGCAGATCGCCTTGGCAGCCGCTTCGCGCGCAAACTTGTCGTCCTTGCGCTCCGGTGCGCTCGGTGGGAAAAACAGCTCCGCGTACGGTCCCTTGCAAGCTGCAAGGCGCTGCCAGTCATCCGCCAGCTCAAACATCTCCACCCCCCAGTGGAAAGCCGACCCTTACCCCCCAGCAAGGCGTCGCTCTTTCGAGAATTCGAACCGTAGCCCTCTCGCCCCCGGTCCACAAACTCAGGAACGAGGCCCACCTCGAAGGCCCCTTCGGTAGCCTTCGAGGCGTCATGGAACTCACCCGTTTCGCCGCCCAGACCAAGGTCCGGATCCTCATCGGCAAGGGCGGGGTGGGCAAGACCACGGTGGCAGGAGCCTTGGCACTGGCCCTCGCTCGAGGGGGCACCACGGTCGCCCTGCTCGAACTCGAAGGCCGCCCCGAGCTCGCCGAGGCGTTCGGACTCGACGGCCTCCACGGCTACGAGCCGACCCGGGTGCACGAGGACCCCTCGGGAGGGTGGATCGACCTGCGTCGCCTCACCCCCGACGACGCGCTGGTCGAATACCTCGCCGACCACGGGCTCGGTCGACTCTCCAAGCGTCTGGCTCGCACCGGCCTCCTCGACGTGGTGGCCCAAGCCATCCCCGGGATCCGCGACGTGCTCGTGCTCGGGAAGGTCAAGCAGCTGGCCAACTCCGGCGAGGCGGACGTCCTCGTGCTCGATGCGCCGGCCACCGGCCATGCGGTCACCCTGCTCACTTCGGCGGCGGGGCTGGCC
>CAWUMT010000021.1:0-12122 GCA_963923735.1 uncultured Acidimicrobiales bacterium | reverse complement strand
AAGGGCGCCGTCGTCTTCGAGGTCCCGGTGGCAGCGGGGGACATCTTCCGCATGTGCCAGACCAAGGACATCCCGATCCGCGACTGGGTGAAGCTCGCCGTCGCCCGGGCACGGGCGACCGGAGACCCTGCGGTGTTCTGGCTGGACAAGGTCCGCGCGCACGATGCCCAGCTGATCGCCAAGGTCGAGCAGTACCTCGGCGATCACGACACCGCGGGCCTCGACATTCGGATCCTTCCCCCAGTAGAGGCGACGACCCTGTCGATCACCCGCATCCGCGAGGGCAAGAACACGATCTCGGTGACCGGCAACGTGTTGCGCGACTACCTGACCGACCTCTTCCCGATCCTCGAGCTCGGCACCAGCGCCAAGATGCTCTCGGTGGTCCCCCTGATCGCCGGCGGCGGTCTCTTCGAGACCGGAGCGGGCGGCTCTGCGCCCAAGCACGTCCAGCAGCTGGTGAAGGAGAACTACCTTCGCTGGGACTCACTCGGTGAGTTCCTCGCTCTCGCCGTCTCCTTCGAGCAGCTCGCAATTCAATCTGGTGATGCGCGGGCCCAGGTGCTCGCTGACACGTTGGACCGTGCCACCGGGACCCTGCTCAACGAGGACCGCTCGCCAAGTCGCAAGCTCGGTGGGATCGACAACCGTGGTTCGCATTTTTACCTTGCGCTCTACTGGGCCCAGGAGCTCGCTGGCCAGAGCCAGGACGCCGCGTTGGCCGCCACCTTCGGCCCGCTGGCACGAGCACTCGAGGACCATGAGCAGGGGATCGTCGCCGAGCTCATCGCTGTCCAGGGCAGTCCCGCAGACCTCGGTGGCTACTACCGGCCCGATCACGAGAAGGCGACCGCTGTGATGCGTCCGTCGACCACGTTCAACGCGGATCTGGCGCTGCTCGACTGAATCAGTCGACACGCGACGTCTCGTACGTCGCTCAGGAAGGGGGAGAGATGTCTGACGATCTGCTCATCGAAGACGAGGGAGCACTTCGAATCCTCACGCTGAATCGTCCCGAGCGTCGCAACGCTTTCACGGCACCTGCCTATCAGCTCCTCGCCGACGCCCTGCGAGCCGCAGATGTCGATGAGGCGGTCAAGGTGGTCCTCGTGAGAGGAGCGGGAAAGGGGTTCTCCTCGGGGGTCGACCTTGAGACCTTGGCGTCCAATGGACCAGACGGCCCCCTGGCTGCAGCGTTCGATTCCCTCCTCGCCGCGCTCGTCGAAGTCGACGTGGTGATCCTCGGCGCAGTGCACGGCGCCGCGATCGGCGTGGGGGCGACGATGCTCGGGCACTTCGACTACGTGGTGGTCGCCGAGGACACCAAGGTGCGCTTTCCGTTCGCTCCGATGGGGATCCTCCCCGAGGCGGCCAGTTCATGGACCCTGCCTCGCCTGGTGGGGCTGCAGCCTGCCACGGAGATCCTCCTCTCTGGTCGTTTGCTCACGGGTGAGGAAGCCGTGGCCCTCGGACTTGCAGCAGAGTCCCTCCCGGCCGAGGACGTGGAGTCGCGGGCCAGGGAGATCGCTGCATCGTTTGTGGACCACGATCGCGAAGTCCTTCGGGCCACTAAACGCCTGATCAGGGCACCGAGGCGTGCCGAGGTGACCGAGGCGCTGCTCCTCGAGCGCGTTGAGGCCGGGGAACTCGGCGCCCGCCGGAGCTCGAGCTGAGCGGTCGATTCTCCTGGTCCTCGCTGGTAGGTTGAGCGAGCACTTCCAAAGAACCCGAATCCCGAAGAAGAGGAACGAACCATGGCTTTCGAGCTTCCCGCCCTGCCGTACGAGATGGACGCTCTGGCGCCGCACATCTCCAAGGAGACCCTTGAGTTCCACTACGGCAAGCACCACCAGACCTACGTCACCAACCTCAACAACCTCGTGGAGGGGACTGACGACGCAAACAAGAGCCTCGAGGACATCATCCTGAGCTCCGACGGCGGCCTGTTCAACAACGCCGCGCAGGTCTGGAACCACACCTTCTACTGGAACTCGCTCTCGCCCAACGGCGGCGGGGCACCTACCGGTGAGATCGCCGACAAGATCGGTTCGGCCTTCGGCAGCTTCGAGAACTTCGTCACCGAGTTCTCTCAGGCAGCAGTCACCCAGTTCGGTTCCGGGTGGGCCTGGCTCGTGGAGGACGGCTCGGGTCTCTCGCTCCTCAAGACGGCGAACGCCGATCTGCCGATGAAGCACTCGGCCAAGGCGATTCTGACCATCGATGTCTGGGAGCACGCCTACTACATCGACTACCGCAATGCCCGGCCGAAGTACGTCGAGACGCTGATCAACAGCCTGATCAACTGGGACTTCGCCAACGCGAACCTCGCCTGATCTGACCCACGGTTTTCGACGAACCCGGCCCTTTCGAGGGCCGGGTTCGTCGCGTCCGGGGGTCTAGCGTGCAGGTGCATGGAGCACGTCGACGTCCTCATCATCGGGGCCGGCCTCTCGGGGATCGGAGCGGCGGTCCACCTCGAGCAGCAGTGCCCCGGGCGGACCTATCGAATCCTCGAAGGGCGCTCCGTCTTGGGTGGCACCTGGGACCTCTTCCGCTATCCGGGCATTCGCTCGGACTCCGACATGCACACACTCGGGTATGACTTCAAGCCCTGGGTAGCCGAGGAGGCAATCGCAGAAGGACCGGCGATCCTCTCCTACGTCCAAGAGGCTGCAGAAGAGCATGACGTGACCTCGAAGATCTCCTTCGACCACCGAGTCCGCCGGGCCTCGTTCGATTCGCAGACGGCTCGTTGGACCGTCGTGGCCAACCGTCTGGGCCAAGAAGTCGAGTACTCCTGTGCCTTCCTGATGGTCTGTGCGGGCTATTACCGCTACGACCACGGCCACCTTCCCGAGATCGAGGGCCTTGATTCATTCTCTGGGGAGGTCCTCGAGCCCCAGCTCTGGCCTGAGGAGTTCGACGCGAAGGGCAAGAACATCGTGGTGGTCGGCTCCGGCGCCACGGCAGTCACGCTGGTGCCCGCACTCGCCGCCCTCGGTGCGAATGTCACGATGCTCCAGCGCACGCCGACCTGGATGGCGAGTCGACCCAAGGTCGATCGCCTCGCCCTGTGGTTCCGTCGGCTCCTGCCCGCTCGGTGGGCCTATGGGCTGACCCGAGCCAAGAACACGCGCTTCCAGCAACTTCTGTATCGACGAACCCGTTCGAATCCCCAATCCGTGGCGAACTACCTTCTCGGAGCGATCGAGAAGCAACTTCCTGCCTCGGGGGACCTCTCGGACTTCACCCCGCCCTACGACCCCTGGGATCAGCGCCTCTGCCTAGTGGCCGACGGCGACCTGTTCAAAGCCATGCGTACAGGAACGGCCTCGGTGGTGACCTCGACGATTGAGAAGGTCACTGAGCACGGGATCGAACTCACCGATGGCAGGACACTGGCCGCCGACGTGATCGTGCTGGCCACCGGCTTGGAGATTGAACTGCTCGGCGGCATCACCTTTGAGCTCGATGGAACACCGATCGATTTCTCGAAGACGGTGAACTATCGAGCGTGCATGTATTCAGGGGTTCCGAACCTCGCGTCGGTGTTCGGTTATGTGAACGCGTCGTGGACCCTTCGCTCAGACCTGATCGACCGGTTCGTCTGTCGGGTGCTCAACCGGATGGCCGCCACCGGCGCGCGGACGGTGACCCCGACGATCGCCGAGGAGATGGAGCTTGAGGACTGGATCACGGGCTTCACGCCCGGGTACCTGACAAGAGCGATGCCGAGACTGCCCCGTCAAGGAACCCGGGATCCGTGGCGCAACGATCAGGATCTCTGGCATGACCGCAAGATCCTCCTCGAGATGCCCTTGGACGACGGGGAGCTCATCTTTGGGCCCTGATCGACCTGGACTTCTGACGGCAAGGTCGTCGGGGGCGATCGATCAGTCTCGTGGGCGGGCGACCGCAGTCGTGAAGTAGGACCATGGGCGTGGGCCCTTTGCGAAGCGCTGCTCGAGCTCGAGGATCTCGAATCCTGCCTCGGTGAGCATGTGCGGCACGTCGCGGATCAACTCGCAGCCTCCGCAGGCGAACCGCTCGAACCCGTTGAACCGCTTCTGCCAGCGCTGGGTCTTCTCATCCGGAGCGAGACCGTGCTCGAGCACGTGGAGCTCTCCGCCGGGCTTCAAGATCCGGCGGATCTCCGAGAGCGCCTTCATCGGATCGGGAACGGTGCACAGTGTGAACGTTGACAGCGCCCCGTCGCACGACTGGTCCCCAAGGGGAATTGACTGTCCGTCGAGGCCGATGAATTCGACCTCGATCGAGGATGTGGCAAGTCGCTTGGCGGCGAGCTTCGGGGCAATTCCGGCGGGCTCCACAGCGAGCACCTTGGTGACCTCTGCCGGATAGCAGGGAAGGTTCGGCCCGCCGGCGAAGCCGATCTCGAGGATGACTCCCGAGAGGCCGGCGGTTGCCCCGCGTCGATCATCCTCCATGGCCTTGGACCCGCACATCGCGTCGGTGAAGCGGGGAAGCAGTTGGTCGTTGTAGATGCCCACGGTGGTCTCCCGTTACTTGCGAAGGAACGGCTCGATACGGTCCTTCGGACGCCCGATGATGGCGACACCACCTCGAACGAGGAGGGGGCGCTGCAGCAACTCGGGGTGTTGGGCGAGTACGTCGGCCACCTGTTCTGTAGAGGTCACGTCCGCTTCGACGAGTCCCAGCTTGTCGAAGTTCGCATCCCGGCGAACCAGGTCGGTGGCCGGGTCCTCAAGCATCGAGAGCAGCTCGACGATTTCGTCTCGAGTGGGGGCCTCAGCCTTGTTGAGGTAGCGGCGCTCCTCGAAGTCTGCGCCGACCTCGTTCGCAGTCTCGACTGCAAAACGAGAAGTCGAACAGTTCGGATTGTGGAAGATGATCACCTCAGCCATGGGCTGACGCTACCCAACCGGGGGACGCCCTGTCGGCGAGGCTGCGCTCAGGAGGAGTAGTCGTAGAAGCCCCGACCGGACTTGCGGCCCAGCATCCCGGCCTGGACCATCCGGGTCAGCAGTGGCGGCGGAGCGTAGGTGGGTTCCCGAAACTCCTCATACAGCGACTCCGCCACTGCGTGGATGGTGTCGAGGCCGATCATGTCGCAGAGGGTCAACGGTCCCATCGGGTGGGAGAGGCCCAGTTGGACGCCGGTGTCGATGTCCTCGGCCGAAGCGAAGCCTGCCTCGTACATCCGGATCGCATTGACCAGGAACGGTGCCAGCAGTGCGTTGACCACGAAGCCCGAGCGGTCCTTCGAGAGGATTGTGGTCTTGCCCAAGGTGTTGCCAACGAAGTCGCGCGCCCGGTCGGTCACCGACGCATCGGTGAGCAATGAGGGGATGACCTCGACGAGCTTCATGACCGTGGGCGGGTTGAAGAAGTGCAGACCGAGCACCGATTCAGGGCGAGAACACGCCATGGCCACCTGGATTACAGGGATCGAGGAGGTGTTTGTGGCGAAGATCGCTTCGGGGTCGGTGACGGTCGCGCCGAGGTCCTTGAAGATCTTCTCCTTGACGTCAAGGTTCTCAGCTACCGCTTCGAAGACGAACTGTCGATCGGCGAGGTCGGAGAACTCTGTGGTGACCCGAAGGCGAGCAAGCGTCGCATCGTGGGTTGCCTGATCGATCTTCTCGTTCTTGAGCGCCTTGCCCAACGACGCGGCGAGCTTGCCTCGTGCAGCATCTGCGGCCGCATCGGAGATCTCGAAGATGATGACGTCACAGCCGCCCTTGGCGCAGACCTCTGCGATCCCTGCGCCCATCTGGCCGCCGCCTACGACTCCGACCCGATCGATTGCCATCGTCCACTCCATCCTTGAGGTTCAACGGCACACGGATTCGGCCGTTCGGACCAGTCGAATCCTAGGCAGGCCCAGCGGCCCTGCGAATCAGTCGAGGACGAAACTGGTCATCGAGAGCGAACCGAGCTCGCATCCCGCGAGGAGGGTGCGACAGGTCGCTCCCTCGGCCTCCGCCATCCCGGCCAGGTAGGCCAGGGGCAAGAAGTGGTCCGGGGTGGGCACGGCGAGGCCGTAGGCACCGAAGGTCTCGGCACGAGCCAGCTCGCCCGGAGCGGTGGTCATGATCTGGCGGACCTGGTCATCGAACTCATGGGCCCAAGGGGCGCCCTTGCCCTGAGCGCCCCAGTCGATCATTCCGAGGTTGTGGACCACGTTGCCGCTGGCGATGACCATGATCCCCTGGTCTCGCAAGGGTGCGAGCGCTCGGCCGAGCTCGAGGTGCTGGTCGATCGACTTCGTGGCGTCGATCGAGAGCTGCAGCACGGGGATGTCAGCGGCGGGGTAGAGATGGACGAGGAGTGACCAGGCTCCGTGGTCGATCCCCCAGGAGTCGGCATCGAGGCCGCAGTAGAGCGGGGAGAGAGTCTCGACGATCTCGGCAGCAATCTCGGGGGACCCGGGTGCGGGGTACTCGACGTCGAAGAGTCGTTGGGGAAACCCGTAGAAGTCGTGGATGGTCCTGGGCTTGGCCATCGCCGTGACGGCGGTCAGATTGACGTACCAGTGAGCCGAGACCATGAGGATGGCCCGAGGCGTCTCCGCAGCGGAGGCGAAGGATCGCCATGCATCGGTGTAGCGGTTGTGCTCCAAGGCGTTCATGGGGTTGCCGTGGCCGAGGAATGCTGCGGGAGTCTTCATGACGCCACGGTACTCGCCGGATTCCCAGCCAATTCACTTCGGCAGTAGGGTTTGGTCCATGCGTTCACGCCTCCTCGCCCTCTTCTTCGCCGGACTCGCTCTCGCCTTGGTGGTGCCGACAAGCGCCCAGGCCACGTTGTCGAGCACGGTGCAGATCATGGCCGGCGGTGGCAGCACCCCGGCCACCCCGAGCGGCGTCCCCGTGGCCTCGGTGCAGTTCAACTCTCCCTATGGAGCCGCGGCGGACGCCTCGGGCAACATCTACGTGGTCAATTGCAGCAATCCACTCCAGACCATTGACCAGGTTCCTTCCTTCGGCTCAACTGCGGTCAAGCGCATTGCAGGCGGCGGCGTGACGGTTCCATCGACCACGCCGGTCCTGGCCACTGATGCTGCGCTTTTCTACCCCTATGGCGCCTCTGTAGTGGGCTCGAAGCTCTACATCATGAACATCCAGTCGCTCAACGTGGTCGATCTCACGACAGGCATGCTCACGCTCCTAGCTGGCGGTGGGGCGAATCCCCCTTCCACGACTCCGCAACCCGCCACGTCAGTGGCCTTGCCCTACGGAATGGACGCGGTGGCCGCAACCGCTGACGCGGTCTACATGGCGGAGAACAACACCGACCTGCTCTACAAGGTCGACCTGGCCACTGGTGACCTGACGCTCTTCGCGGGAGGCGGCTCGACAAGGCCCGCGAAGGTCGGCATCGCTCCGCTTGCTGCACAGTTCAACAACCTGAAGGGCGTGGCGGTAGATCCTTCCGGGAATCTCTATTTCTCCGACGACTACGGCATCTCGAAGTTGAACGCAGCGACGGGCACCGTCGCCCACTGGGCGGGGGGAGGAAGTCAGCTGGTAACCCAAGCCCTGTCGCCTCGGACCAGCGTGAACCTCGGCAACACGATAGGGATCTCCTGGGATGAAGCTGACTCGATGCTGGTGGTGGCAAGCCAAGACAAGATCTCGGGAGTGAGCGAATTCGGCGTCACCCTGCTTGCAGGCTTGGTTGGTGGCGCGAACTTCCCGACCTGGACCAAGCAGGACACGTTCAGCACGGCAATCAACTACACGCGCTCGGCGGTCGTGCTCGACGGTGCGCTTTACTACGTTGATGCCAACCTCAATACGCTGAATGTGGTCGACGGTCTCAACCTCCCGGTGGAGCCGACGACGACGACCTCAGCCGGCTCGACCACCACCACGCCGCAAGGCGGCTTGGCTGCCACGGGAGGCGATCTGCGGGGCGGGGCAGTGTTCGCAGGAGCCCTGATGCTGCTGGGTGGGGCACTCTGGCTGGGCCGCGGCCGGCGCGTGGTTCGCATGGTCCCGAGTTCGGAGAACCACGACCTCTAGGCTTCTCCTCAAGTAGTTCAGAGGAGACGATCACATGTCGAACACATCCCCCGAAGCAACGGCTCGTGGCGTAGGGAAGCTGGTTTGGCAGCTTTCCCTGTTCATGGGCCTGGTGACCTTGGTCCTCGGGATCATCCTGACGGCACATCCGAGCACCTCGCTTAACGTCATCGCCGTCATCATCGGGCTCTCGCTCATCGTGGGCGGTGTCTTCCACTTCATCCGAGTCCTCGACTCCGAAGAGGGCCACCGTGTTTGGCTCGGTATCGCCGGTCTGCTTGAGGTGGTCATCGGCGTGGTGATGATCCGTCACCTCAACCTGACGATCGCGGCGATCGGTCTGCTGGTCGGCCTGACCTGGATTGTCCAGGGCGTCGTGGCCTTCATGGTCGGTGTCCTCGGTCAGGATGGCCGTTCGCGCCTCTGGCAGATCATCTTCGGTCTGATCTCGCTGGCCGCCGGCATCGTGGTGGTCTCCGTGCCGACCAAGTCGATCAACGTCTTGGCCGTGCTCCTTGGCATCTGGTTCATCGTGATGGGTGTCTTCGAGATCATCAACGGCATCGTGATCCGAAAGTCCCTCAAGGGCTGAGTTCTGCCGCGCATCAGCGTGGACTCGAGAGGGGCGTCGCCTTCGGGTGGCGCCCCTCTCGTCATCCTTCAGGACGACTGGGTGCCTTCGACTCGCTGTTTGAGCCGGGTGAGGTTCTTGGACCAGATCCCCTTCAAGATGGGGCGAGCCACCCACGCACCCAGGGGGCCGGCCATCCAGAGCGGAAACTTCAGGGCCTCGGTCCAGATCACGGTGGTTCGGTCGTCACCTTGAGACTCGAGTCGGAACTCTCCGCGGCCTTCGAAGACCCCGCGGTGTTCGACCTCGATGGAGACAAGGTCCTCCCATCCCGTCACCGTCATCTCGTCGACGGTCCGAAGGGGTCCGACCTTGGTGTAACAGGCGAACGAGGTGCCGACGCCGTGGCGCTGTGCGGAATGGAAGTCGAGCTTCACCGCGTCGGCCATCCACTCGACGTGCTGCTCAAGATCGCTGAGCTCCGCCCACACCGCGTCGATCGGGGCCTTGATGATGACCGAGGTCACCACCTTGCTCATCTGCCGTTCTCCGAGGGTCGCAGGCGCTTCCAGTCCTCATAGGGAGGGGACGCGAAGTCAGAGTTGAGGATCTGGATCGCCACGTGGTCCGCCCCAGCTGCAAAGTGCTCCTCCACCCGGGCATAGATGGCCGCTTCATCGCCGTGGGCGATGATGGCGTCAACGAGGAGGTCTGAACCGCCATCATCAAGGTCAGCCTCGCTGAAGCCTTGGCGCAGGAAGCTGTTGCGGTAGTTCGGCAGTTGGAGATAGGTCGAGAGGTGACCCCGGGCCACCTCGGCCCAACTTGAATCCTCCGAGAGGACCACCCCTTGCTCCACGGACAAGAAGGCGTCGGGGCCGAGGATGTCCCGTGCTCCGGCAGTGTGCTCGGGCGCCACAAGGTAGGGGAGAGCGCCATCGGCAGCGCTGGCGGCCAGATCAAGCATCTTGGGGCCAAGCGCGGCGATGAGGATGGGCACCCGCTCATCAGCTTCCACCGCTCGGGTGGCCGATGCCTTCATGGCGCCGAGATACGACCGCATTGCGGCAAGCGGGCGTTCGTAGACGTGCCCGCGGCTCTCGACGATCGGGGCGTGGCTGACACCCAAGCCGAGGATGAAGCGATCGCCAAAGGCGCCTGAGAGTGTCTGGGCTCCCTTGAACGCAGCGATGGGGTCACGAGCCCAGATCTGGGCGATGTCGGTGCCGATGACGATCGAGGAAGTCCCTCCGAGCAGCAACGACGAGGAGCTCATCGCCTCTCGACCCACGGCTTCGGGGGTCCAGTAGGCGGCGTAGCCGAGCTCTTCTGCCAGGGCGGGCGCCTCCGCGCACCGACTCGGCGGTAGTGACTCATGGGCGAACGACCACAGGCCGACCTTGCCTCGGATGGTGTCGAGTGCGCTCATCTGGGACCCCCCTTGGTGCTCGGTCGAGATCCTAGGGGGCTCTTCGCTCATCACGACGTGCCAAGAGCAGCGGAGACCCGGCAGAATGATCCCGATGGTCTACGTCCACCTCGCACTCGCGGTCTTCGTGGCCCTCGGGGTCTGGGCTGCCATCCTGCCGGTACGCCGAGAGCCGTTCGCCACACCCGAGTTCTTCAGTGGCTTCCTGATCCCCGAGCTCTCCGGGCAGCTCTTCGTCCTCTTCTCGCTCCTCGTGTGGTTCTTCACTTGGCTCCATGCCGGTCGGGGGGCGATCGGCCATCTGGCCACCGGGTTCGACGTCGCCGCACTGGTGGGGCTGGCCTTCTTGTTCCTCACAGGCTTGCGTGCGCGCACCGTGGTGGCGCGCGAGCTCCGTGAGACCCCAGGGTTCGAGCTCGAGCTCGACGAGGGGCCGATGGCCTGGTGTCGCTGGTGGCGCACCCTCTTGGCGATCCCGTTCCCCGGTCGTTCGCTCACGGTGCACAAGAACGTCCGGTACGTCGATGACGCGAACAAGCGCCACATCCTCGACGTGATCCATCGACGCGAGGGTGTCGAGGGGGCCCCGGTGCTCCTCTACATCCACGGCGGGGCGTGGGTCGTCGGCGACAAGCGCGAGCAGGGCAAGCCCATGCTCTATGAGATGGCGGCGCGCGGGTGGGTTTGCGTGAGCATCAACTACGAGCTCTCTCCCAAGGCCACCTGGCCGGCACACATCATCGACGTGCTCCAGGCCATCGCGTGGGTCAAGGCCAACATCACCAACTACGGTGGCGACCCCGGCTTCATCGCCCTCGCCGGCGGGTCCGCTGGCGGACACCTCTGCGCGTTGGCCGGCCTGGCGGCGGGGGACCCTGCATTCCAGCCCGGATTCGAGGAGGTCGACACTCAGGTCCAGGCCTGCGTGCCGATCTACGGGGTCATGGACATGACGGCGTCAAAGGAGGTCGGCGGTCGTTATGGGCCGGGGCTCCGCCGCATCCTCGAAGGACAGGTCATGAAGACCCGGATCGCCGAGCACCCGGAGATCTTCGAGGCTGCCTCGCCACTCCATCGGCTCCGGGCGGACGCTCCACCGTTCCTCGTGCTCCACGGCCGCAACGACACCCTGGTGCCGGTCGTGGTGGCCCGGACGTTCGTGGGACTTTTCCGGGGGGTCTCGACCGCTCCGGTGGCCTACGTCGAGCTCCCCTTCGCCCAGCACGGTTATGACACCCCCGCCTCGCCGAGGACGACGGCAACACTTCGGGGAATCGCCGCGTTCTTGAATGCAGTCCACGTCGAACATGCACTGACCAGGCTGTGGGGCCGGGCCACGCTCGAGGTGTCCACCCCGGCGGGCCCGGTGCATCCTCGGGTGCTGGCCACCGAACTTGCCGGTCCGGTCTGGATGGTGACCGGGTTCAACCCCGGGGGCACCCAGGGAGATGTGGCACACAACGACGCGGCCAACGCCGCGCTTCGGAGCGCACTCGACGGGGCAAACGTGTCCTACGCCGAGGCGGTGGGTTCCGATCCGAACTCCGCGTGGCGAGAGCCCGGCTTCTGCCTCTGGGGGATCGAACGCGAGGACGCAGTCGCCTTCGGTCGCAGCTTCGGCCAGCTTGCCGTCTATGAGGTGACGTCTGAGGGCGTCTCGGTGGTGTGGTGCGAGACGATGCGCACCACCCGACTCGACGCCTAGGAGGCCTTGGGTTCCTCGGGGACGAGGGTCACCTCGATGGTGCGGGGGCCTTCCTTCAGATCGAAGGCAAGCAGCCCGCCGGCATCAGTGAGGTCGACGCGGGCTGCGTCGAGCAACGCGATCGTTGCAGCATCATCGGCGACCACGCAGCGCTCCACCTCGGTGCGCATCGAACGCTTGGCCGCAGTCTTCTCTCGACGGATGGCCGACAAGAGCTCACCGGCGGCCTCGAAGACCCCTGGAGTCCGCGGCGTGGACAGTTCGAGCTCGGCGCTCGTCGGCCACGGCGCGGTGTGGACCGAGCCGCCCTGCCACCAGCGCCACACCTCTTCGGTGACGAAGGGGAGGAAGGGGGCGAAGAGCCGGAGCAGGACTCCGAGGGAGTGGGCGAGGGCCGCCTGGGCCGAC
>CAWUMT010000020.1:0-12213 GCA_963923735.1 uncultured Acidimicrobiales bacterium | reverse complement strand
GGCCAAGGGATCCGTGGTGGGTGATGACGACATCGAAGAACTCCTCCGACGTCGCCCCGACGCCCGGGTCGTCGAGTTCGTGAACTCCGGCCATTCCATCCAGGGTGACGAACCCGTCGCCCTGGCCAACCTGATCAGCGAGCTGATCGCCTGAATCAGCTGGCGAGCGCTCCACGAACCGCGTCGAGCACCTCGGCTCGCAGCGTCACGTCTCCCGATCCCCAGGTGTGCAGCGTCATGCGCTGAAGGTGGTCACCCCAGCGTCGCACTACTTCAGCACCACATTCTTTGGGAGTCCCGACCACGGCGAAGGCATTGAGCATCTCATCGTCGATGAGCGCTGCCATCTCCACCCACTTGCCCTCTTTCGACATCCGGGTGAGCTCGGGCCGAATCGCCTCCCAACCGTGCGCGGCCAGCACGGCCTCATACGCCGGAGTCGAGGCGTAGAAGGCGATCTGTTGACGCGTGGCCGCCACCGCGGATTCGAACTGCTCCTCGGTTCGTCCTGAGACGATGAACGGCGAGCAGCAGACTGCGAGGTCCTCGCGGGAGCGGCCGGCTTTGGCCAACCCACGCTTGAGCGCCGGCAGGGTGGACTGCTCGAAGTACTGCAACGTGGTGAAGGCGTGGGCAAAGTAGCCGTCGGCGACCTCCCCGGCACCTTCGACCATCTTGTCGCCAACCCCGGCGACATAGATGGGGGGAAGGTCGAACCCGTGGTCCTCGGGAGTGAACATCGGGGTCATCAGCGTGTGGGTGTAGAAGTCGCCGTCAAAATCCAATTTGGTCCCGTTGCGCCAGCAGTCCCAGATGGCTCGAAGCGCGAGCACGTACTCGCGCATCCGCGCCGCAGGCTGGGACCACGGCATCGAGAAGCGGCGTTCGATGTGAGGCTTGATCTGAGAGCCCATCCCGAGGATGAACCGCCCACCGCTGTGCTGAGCGAGGTCCCAACCGGCTTCGGCCGTGACCATCGGCGTCCGAGCAAAGGCGATCATGATCGAGGTGCCCACCGAGACCTTCGAGGTCCCTTGCGCGCAGCAGAGCGACATCAAGAACGGGTCGTGGCTGGTCTCCCCCGTCCAGATCCCGTCGAACCCCGCTGCTTCGAGTTCACCCGCCACTCGGGCCATCTCGGTCAGTCCACCGCCGGCACCTGAATCGATCTTCACGCCACGTCCTTTCAACGGCTCGAGGAGATGAGCATTCCAGAGATCCTCTCACCACCTGACAATCCATCGATTGTCTGGGAAGATGGCCGCTCGAAGGAGGGGGCGTGTCCGACTGGGCAGACAAGTGGATCGGCGGGGACTTCCAGTCCGGTGCCAAGGGGGCGGGCGACGTCTCCCTTTGTGGCGGATGCATTCGGGGTGGTGCCTGCCGCCTCGGGGTGCGCTCGGAGCACCTCGATGAGGACCAGACCGCCACCTTTGAGATCCTCATCGGCCCTGAGCACGAGGGCGGCCCCGGCGTGGCACACGGAGGCTGGACCTCCTCGATCTTCGCCGAGATCCTCGGTCATGTGCCCCTACTCCTCGGCCACACCTGTGTGACTGGAACCCTGACCGTGCACTATGTCAAGCCCATTCCGATCGAGCGGAACCTGGTGGCCCGAGCCTGGGTGGAGCGCCGCGAAGCAGAGAAGTGGTTCGTCTCTGGCGAGCTCCTCCTCGCTGCCTCCGGGGCACTGCTCGCCACCGGGACCGGCGTGATGATCGAACGATCCCCCGAGGCCCACTTCGGCGGCTTCCATGCGTGGCTCAAGGAGCAAGGCAATGACTGAAGAGAGCGAGCGCCTCGACGTCTTCATCGCCCCGCAGCGCAACCATCCGACGCTTCCCGAGTCCTTCGAGGATCTTGAGGCAGAACGCCTGCATCGCAAGCAGCGGCTCGCTGGTGCCCTGCGGATCTTCGGTCGCTTCGGCTTCTCTGAAGGCGTCGCCGGCCACATCACCGCGCGGGACCCAGAGCGCACCGATCACTTCTGGGTGAACCCCTTCGGCATGTCCTTCCGCCATGTGCGGGTCTCCGACCTGATCCTCGTCAACCATGCAGGTGAGATCGTCGAGGGTGACGGTGCGCTGAACCGAGCGGCCTTCGTGATCCATGCTGCGGTCCATGCCGCCCGCCCGGACGTCATCGCTGCAGCGCATGCTCACTCGGTCTACGGCAAAGCCTTTAGCTCGCTCGGGATCCCGCTCGATCCCATCACGCAGGACGCGTGCGCCTTCTTCGAGGATCATGTGGTCGTCGACGCCTACGGTGGCCGGATTGTGCTCGAGGAGCACGCCGGCGTGGCGCTCGCCGAGGCACTTGGGGGAAAGAAAGCCGCCATCCACCGAAACCACGGGCTCTTCACCGTCGGCCACAGCGTGGAGGAAGCTGCCTGGTGGTTCGTGACCATGGAGCGGTCCGCACAAGCACAGCTGCTGGCCATGGCCGCAGGTACACCTCACTCAATTAACGCCGAGGATGCCCGATACACCCGGGAGCAGATCGGCCACCACCTCGCCGGTTGGTTCTCCTTCTCCCCACTGTGGGACGAAATCGTCCGCTCAGACCCTGATCTGTTCAACTGACATACATCCTGCCAATTTCTCTTCGGTGGTCGGGCGCTGAGAGGTTTAAGGTTCCTCTGGATCCCTGAACCTAGGCTCCCCCCATTGAAGAGAGGACCTCATGGACATCGTGACCACCGAGAATGCACCGACAGCGAGGCGAGCACCTCGGCGTCTGATCCTGCTCGGCGCGCTTGCTCTCGTGATGGGGATCGCCGGGTCCATCGTGATCGGTTCGATTGGAAACACACCCGAGCAGGCTCGCGCCACCGCGGTGGACTACTACCTCCAGGGCTACAACTCCTCCAACACCCCCCTCTTCAGTGGTGACTCGACCACAGTCGGCTACAGCGGCATGATTCGAGTCGTGAGTCATTCATGGTCGTCGTCCAACAACAGCACGGGCACCCTCGGCACGGGGAGCGCGGGCACACCCACGATGGGACCACTCTCCATCACGAAGCTGGCCGATAACTCGACTACCCAGCTCTTCAGTCAACTTGCCAAGGGAACACGTATCGCTACCGTGGTCCTCACCGGTGTCTACCCCCTCTCGGGAGGTTCGAGTTATCGAGGGATCACGATTACCTTGACCAACGTTTCGGTGACTGCAGATTCTCTGGGCGGGTCTACCGACCGTCCGACCGAAACAGTCCAATTCGGCAAGTACGACAAGATCTCTATCTCCACAATCATGCAGAACAGCGCCGGAACGCCGCAGTCACCTGTATCGAGTTGCTACAACTTGTCGACGAACACTGCCGGCACCACCTGCTGAGACCTCGGTCGTTCAGCGACTCCAGAGAATCCGGCCACCTCGGTCGGATACCTTGAGGACTCCTGAGTCCGTCAGCGTCAATACCGTGCCAAAGGGACTCGGCGTTCCCGTCGACCAGAGCGCAGTTCCTGTGCTGTTCTTGAGTACGACATTGCCGTCACTCTGCACCACCAGTTTGGTGGCGCCAGATGCGGTCACTGACCATCGGACTGCCCCGTTATCGGCGCGCTGAACCGCAAGGGTGCCCGAGGCATTGAGCGTGAGTCGGAAGGAGCCGTAGCGCGACACCAGGCGCCCCGAGGTGGTCATGGGCACCCCCGAAACCAGGCTCACTGCCGGGACCAACCCGAAGGTCGAGATCCAGGTCGGCCCAAAGGAGGCGAGCACCTCGAGACGACCGTCGTCGAGGACCTTGGCATTGACCGCTCCCCCTGCACCACTCCCGGTGCTCCAGGCCACCGATCCGTCGGCACGACGTAGCTGCAGCGCGTTGCCCGAGATCTGCAACCTCGCCCCGCTGCCGGCTTGTGGCGTGGCGAAGGCGACCCGGCCCGTGGCGATCTCGACGATCTGGGCGGCGCCCGATGCCGTGACGATCATCTTGAACTTCTGGTTATTCGAGATGAGCTGTGTTCCCATTCGGAGAACTGATCCCCTCTGCAACACGTCGGATCGAGCGATGGTCAGTGTGAGGCTGACCGAGTCGACCCCCGGTGCCGGTGTGGCCGAGTCCGTGACGCGGAAGGTGACGGCGAATGATCCAGTCCTCGTCGGGATCCCCGAGAGGACTCCGGTCGAGGTGTTGAGCACCACTCCGGGCGGAAGGCTGCCCGACATCCGAGCGAAGTGCATCGGTCCCGTGCCACCGAACACAGTGAGCGTGCGCGTGGAGTTCTGAAGGACCGGCCAGGAAGCGAAGGTCGTCGAGGTGAACACCGGTCCGGTTCCTGACAGGAGGTGGACGAGCTGGTCTGCTCGAGGGGTCCCGAGCCCCGTCGTCATGTCGTAGCCCTTGGTCGCCCGGTAACACGGCTGGGAGTTCTTCGATCCATAGGTGCAGTCGTAGTTCGTCGGCCAGGTGAACATGTCGTTCATTCCCATGGTGACGTCGCCCAGCGAGGAGGGGACCTGCGCCGCTAGCTGGTACAGACTTGGATTGGCGAAGCCCAGACGGCCGGTAGCGCTCGCCGCAGCCCCGATGGCGAAGACCGATGCCCACAGTGGAGCAGCTAGTGACGTCCCACCGATCGAGACCCAACCTGCCCCCGAAAAATCTCCGGCAGTGCCGTAGATGGGATAGCCCTCGGCCATCGCACTGACGTCGGGTACCTCTCGGCAGAACCCAGAGCTCACCCCGCAGGGTTCCGCTGAAGAGATGCCCGAAGTGTCAGCACCCACCTGATAGGTCGGCATCGGCCAGAGCATCGACATGCCACCGGTCGACGTGGAGTTCCTCACCGACGAGATTGCGGCGACCGGCCACCCCGCTCCATCGCCGTTCGCGCCTGACTCATTCCAGACCTCTTCGACGGGTGGAGTCGATGCCGTCGTGATGTTGGTCCCACCGACTCCCGTGACGAAGGGCTGACTCGCAGGGTCCCACACAGCGGGATTCGGTACACCGAGTGGCAGCGCACAGGTCGAAGATCCGAGGTCGCCGGACGCCGCCACCATGGTCTGGCCCTGCAAGGCCATCTGGCTGAAGACCGTGTTCTCCGCATCGATCTCCGAACGATCGGCGGGAGCGACGTAGTAGCCCTCACAGACTCCCCACGAGGTGCTCACCACCTGGGCCGTGTTGTCATCGGCGATGCGCTGGTACAGCGCGAGGAAATTGGCAGGATCATTCTGACTTGTCTCATAGACCTTGATCGACGTGCCAGGCGAGAGTCCGAGGGAGACCTCGATGTCAGAGGTCACCTCCCCTACGCCGACCGGATCATCGGCGATCGTCGTGCCGCCGTTCACCGGGATCACGCTCACACCGGACGCGCTCAGGCCGTAACACGTCGCATAGGCCGCGATGTCCGACGCGTCGAAGGCAGCAAGCTCGTAGAAGGCGATCGTGGCGCCAGTGCCGTCGTGTCCGTGTGCGTAGAGGTCATTGAACCCGTACATCGTCGCCACCTGATCGGCGGGGTGTCCTCCGGGAACTCCCGCCGCCCCGGGACAGGCACTCGACGGCGCGAGCGCTCGAGGTGCTGAGTTCGAAGTTTCCTTGTGTGCCCCAGAGGTGAGGCGGCGCACATCCGAGAGGCCCAGCACCGCCTGAATGGAAGAGGCGATCTCTGTGGGGACACTCGGTGCCCGGACCGAGGCACGGACCGTTCGGCCACCACTCAGTCGCCAGGTCGAGATCGGCGTGCCGAACGCCTGCTCGACCTTCGCTGCGGGCGCCGTTGCGGCGAGGAGGAAGGTTGAAACACCTGGGAGCACGTCAAAGCCTTGACTGGCGAGCCAAGTGCTCACCGAGGCGCGTGCCTCAAGACTCGGCCCGAACCGGCTGCGGATCTCCTCGGTGGAGAGGAATTCACGGAAGCTGGGGCTTCTCGGATCGCTCACTGCCTTGGTCGCCGCCTCGAGGCCGCCAAGATCCCTCGGGGCCAGCACAACCGTGACCTTGAGCTCCTGCGTTGGTGCCACCGTCCCCAGCCGTACCGCTCCGCGGGGAAGTTGAGGCGCGGCCCCGATCTCGGTTCGCACGGCACCATTCGGCGCTGCTGTCGCCGCAAGGGGCGCCAGAGCGCCAACCAGTGTCAGGGCACCGAACACGCCGATGACTCGACGTGTGATTCCGCTTGGCACCCTCATGACTCGGTGGGTTCGAACCGCTGATCGAGACGACCCCACCGCCAGAGGACCACGGCGCCGATCCATGTCAGGAGGAACATCGCGGCGACCACGAAACCGACGGTGGTCAGATCAAGTCCTGCAATGACGTCGAAGACGCCGCCATGGAGGTTCAATCGCTCAACGGTCAAGCTGGCGATCTCAAGTGCACCGATGAGCACCGCCACGGCGACCGAGAGGCTGGTGATCACGAGGTTGTAATAGAGACGGCGCCCAGGTGCCTCTGCAGCCCAGCGGTAGGCCACGTTCATCATCGCCCCGTCGATCGTGTCGAAGAAGCTCATGCCTCCGGCGAACAGCAGCGGCAAGGACAGCACCGCCCAGAAGGAGAGTCCGCTGGCCATGGCCGTCCCCGAGAGCACGAGGAGACCGACCTCGGTCGCCGTGTCGAATCCCAAGCCGAAGGCGAGTCCGAGTGGATACATCTTCCCTGGCGAATCCACGCGTTGGACCAATGGGGCGAAGAGTCGCGAGAGCGGCCCACCGCCCAGCGACACCGCATCGAGCGCGTGGTGGTCGAAGGTTCCTGCGCGCAGGCTTCGCATGGACGCCACGATCCCCCTGAGCAGCATCAGGTTGAACGCGGCGATGAGGAGGAGGAACCCGGCCGAGATCGTGGTGCCCACCACCCCGGTCCACAGGTGGAGCCCCGAATGGGGATCGGCGACCGAGGCGCCCAGACCGCGCACGCCAGCGACGAGCAACAGGGTCAGCGCGAGCACCACGCTCGAATGCCCGAGCGAGAACCAGAATCCGGTGCTCAATGGCCGCTGTCCACGCGCGATCAGCGTTCGGGTGGCGTTGTCGATGGCCGCCAGGTGATCAGCATCGAAGGCATGACGCATTCCAAGGGTGAGCGCCAGCAACCCGGTCCCCAGACCGAGCGTGGTCCGGTGGCCCTGGGTTCCGAGGACCAAGAGGAGCGAGCCGGCGAGCAGCAGCCCGATGACCACGCCGCCCATGGCCGCCAAGGTGGTGCGCTCCCGCGACGAGAGGCCAGCACGCAGCCGCCCCGGTGCGGTGATCAGGCTCATGGTTTCACGATACTTGGGGCCTCTCCGCCCCCGAAAGGGGGCTCCTGCTGCGAGGTGTAGGATGGTGACCCGCCTCGGGCACGCCCGGGGAGTGTTCGGGACCTGTGGTGCAGCTCGGAGTGCACGCCGCCCTGTCAAGGCGGAGGTCGCGGGTTCAAATCCCGTCAGGTCCGCTCGAAACCGGCTTCGGCCGGTCTCGATGGTCGAGTAGCTCAGTTGGCAGAGCGCGCGCCTGAAAAGCGCGAGGTCACCGGATCGACGCCGGTCTCGACCACCAATTGAGGTCCCCCAGGGTCCTAGTTCGGTCCGACCCTCATGGCTAGTCGGTGCGCCTCAGCCCGCGTAACCGGAGGCGGACCGTGAGGACATCAAGGTCACGCGCCACTTCTCCTTCCCAAGACCTCGGTCCAGTACCTTGGGGGAATCGTCCTCCTCACGGGCTTGCAAAGTGAGTGGATCGAAGACATCGAGAACTGCGCACGGGCCTCTTGCGGTCATGCGCCGAGAAGGCGGGGATCACCATGAAGAAGGCTCGCGCTTTGGGTCTGGCGGTCGTTGTCTGTCTGGCGGGTACCTTCCTGATTCCCGGTACGGCCCTCGCTACGTTGAGCCCTACGGTCGAGTCGGCCCCTGTCGTCGTCGATGGCTCCAGCTCCTACTCCTCTGCGGTGTCCTGCGTGGCCACGGGCACCTGCACGGCCATCGGGACCGACGGGTCCACCGGACTGTGGACCAGTGATGAGGTCGGCGGGCTCTGGGGGGCCTCGACCCACCTCGCTGATCCAGACATCCTGCAGAACGGAGTCCGGATCTCGTGCTGGACCCAGGGCGACTGCATCTCGGTCGCCGCGGTGCTCTCCGTGGGCACACCGAAGTACGCACGGCGCACGGGGGGAACCTGGAGCTCGTTCCAGCAGGTCCCCGGCACCACGGGTGAGGTGTTCACTGACCTGTCGTGCACGCAGGGCCCGTGGTGCGTTCTATTGACCTACAACTCCTCGGGTGTCCTGGCGAGTCGGACCTGGACCCCGACCGCGGGCTGGTCGACCGCGTCCACGGCGAGTCCGCCGAACTGGAGCGCCGGGGCCATCTCCTGCTGGGCGCCGGGTGACTGCCGACTCTTCGCCGGCGATGCCGGCGTGAGCCTGGCCACCGCCTCGATGACCTCGGGGACCGTCTCCTCCTGGACGCCCGTCGGACTGACCCCGGCGACGTGGATCAACGGCGTCTCGTGCACCTCGGCCACCTCGTGTCTCGCCGCAGGATTCATCTTCGGTGGTCCCCATGACGTCCCGGCCCTCGTCCGCCTTGACGCGACGACCTTCACCGAGGCCACGTTTCCCAATCTCGACGGGTCCCTCAGTCCTGTCTCCTGTGTCCCGGGCACGTGTGCGTTCGGAGGAAACGTGACCAATGGCGGCTACCTCTACGACACCACGAACGGCACCTCCCTCCCGACCTCGCTGACTGCGCACAGTGATCTCATCGATCTCGAGACGGTCAACTGCACTGCCGCCAACGCGTGCGACCGCTTCGGCAACGACCCCTCCTTGTCCTCGACCTACGACATCGCCACCCTGCCCCGCCTCAGTGCGTCGGCCACCGACCCGACCGTGGTGGCCGCGACGTCATCCGACGTCCCCATCGCCTCCGTGAGCGGTGGGGCCGGGACCTACCACTTCGAGGTCATCCACGGCACGCTTCCGCCGGGCCTCGAGTTGGACCAGCAAACCGGTCACCTCCTCGGCATCGCGACGACTGCGGGACAGAGCACCTTCACCATTCGGGTCACCGCACCCGGACTTCCCTCCCAGTCACACGACGTCGTGGTGCGGGTGACGGTGAGCCCCGCTTCGACGCCGATCCCCGAGCTCCCGAAGACGGGGGCACCACTCTCGCTTCTCGTCCTCGGCGGCCTCGTCCTCCTGGGAGCGGGCACGGTGCTCAGATCACCGCGCCGACGGCATCACGCCTGAAGGTGACGCGGGCGCCCTCAATGGCACCCGACCATTGATCACCCATCGTTGTCAATTGCCTCGCCGTCGGCGCGGAGAGCGAGGGTTTCGGCACCACCCACATTGGCGGATGAGGCTACCTCGCTCCTTCTGTCAGACCCTGGTGTGGATTCTGCGACAGGGGAACACCCTTCGCTACCCTCTTGAGCCATGAGGCATTCACCTGACCCGACCGTAGCGACGGATGAGGTGAAGAAGAGGGTGAAGACCGCCTCGTGGATCACAAAGGTCCTCATGCCCTTGAACGCGACGCCTGGGAGCGTGATCTTCGGAATCGTGACCGTCACCACCGTGGCAGCGATCGAGCAGGGCGTGAAGATTCGTCCGATCCAGAACTACTACATCCTCCTCCTTGCCTGGATGGACCTTTGGATCGTCTCCTCTGTGTTCACCGTGATCTCGGACGAGTTCAAATCCGAACGCAGGATTTCGAACGCCGAACGATTCGTCTCGGCTCGTTCTCAGATCGGTGTGCTGACCGGGGGTCTGGTCCCTGCGGTGGTCATGCTGGTGGTGGCGCTCCTCGGCGGAACCTCTGACCAGATGGACGTCGCCGGAGTGATCGCCGGGACTGCCATGTTGACCATCGTCATGATGACCTCCGCGATCCGCGCCGGCTACCACGCACTTGGCATCACCTTGAGTGCCTGCGCGAGCGTGGTGCTGTGCGGCATCGTCATTCTTGAACGAGCGATCCTGCGGTAGATCTCGTCTTGCGGGGATCTATCGCCCGCCTTCGAGATCTCTCGATCACCGTTCAGCCCTGGACTGCAGTTACCCCCACCAGAACGCAGTGGCGATGACGGCATAAAGCCCGATCAGGAAGACACCTTCAAGCCAGGTGCTCTCGCCTTCTGCCACCACCGCAGTCGTCACGAGTGCCGTCAACGCGAGCACCGAGAGCAGGAGCGGGCTGAGTACCAGCGTGAAGGCTCCCCACCCGAAGATCGCTGAGGCCAGGACCAGCACTGGGAACATGACGAAGAGGATCTGCAGGGGCGACTGCACCATGATGTTCACCGCATAGGCAGGCTTGTTCCGGTACATCAGCTGCACACCGACCACGTGCTCGACGGCGTTGCCCACGATGGCCACGATCACGAATCCGGCGAAGGCTTCGGAGATGTGCAGGACGTCGAGCGCATCAACGAGAACGTTGACGAACCATTCGGCCACGAATCCCGAGGCGACGGCCGCAGCCAGCAGGACAATCCCCACGAAGAGAATCGGCCACCCCGCTTCGCCCTCACCTCGAGCGACTTCGCCGGTTTCACCACGCAGGGTGGCAGGGATGGAGAAGACGAATAGCACCAGCATGACCACGGAGGCGGCGATCGAGAGTGCCTGCTCGTGCTGGGCCACCGGAATATGGAGCAATGCCGTCAAAGAGGGAACCGCGATGATTGCCGTGCCGAGGAGGAACAGCAACGACATCCTCCGTGAGCTCGTACGCCCGAAGGACTGTGGCCCGTGACGTAGACCGCCGGCGACGAATCCCATGCCGAGTACCAACAAGATGTTGGCGAGAACCGATCCGACGAGGGCAGCTGAGACCACAGGAGCCAGACCCGCTCGAAGGGCGAAGATCCCGAAGAGCAGCTCTGGAAGGTTTCCGAGTGCTGACTGGACGGCCCCGGTCAACCCCGCATTCAATCGATTGCCAAGGTGATCGGTCGCTTCACCCACCACCGCAGCCAGAATCGCCAGTGCCACAGCGGCGACCACGAAGGTGATGACCGGTTCAAGGTGGCTGAATTCGGCCACAGCCGCCAGCGCAAAGGCCACGAGACCCAGAGGGAGGAGGATCCGATCCTTCTTCGAGAGGTTGAGCGTCCCCACGGGTCAGAAGGTTAGTCAGGTGGTCCAGTGGACCGGAAAGCTCCAGGAACCGAGTACCGTTCTCACAGAACTCAGGTCTGCGGAGGATCAACGTGAGATTCAGCTCGAAGATGGCGCGCGCGGCGGTGGCCTCCTTTGGATTCTGTGCGGCAGGAGTCGCCTGGCTCGCTCCAGCGGGGGCCACGGTTGGAAATCCGACCGTGCAGCAGACCATCTCGGTCACCCAGGAATTCCCCCACTCCGTCTCTGACGACGGAACTCATGTCTGGACGGGGAGCAACACCGTTGTGGCGGAGTTCTCTGCGACCGATGGTTCGCACGTCCGAGACATCACCATCCCTGTGATCGGCGGCGAATTCATCTCCAGCGTCTTCTCGGACGGCACCTGGGTCTACGTGGCCCAGCGCAACGACGGAGGCGCCTCACTGCTCTTCCGCATCGATTGCTCGAACGGCCAGCTCGACTCAACCTCGATCAGTCTCGGTTCGGGAATGGGAATTGCCGGTATCTACGCCGATGCAAGCTACGTCTGGATCGCCGAGATGAACTCAAACTCGATCGGCAAGGTCGACAAGAACGCCTGGTCGGGCACCGCAACGACCATCACCGGGTTCGATTCCCCCAGGAGCGTCACCTCGCTCAACGGAACGGTCTGGGTGGCCGACAACGGACTCAGGGCGATGGACATCACCACCTCGTCGATCACGAACCACACCGATGCGGCGTTCGCAGGAACGGCTTCGGCGGTCACGAGCGGAAACGGTCAGGTCTGGGTGAACGGTTGGTCAAGCGCATATCAAATCGACCCGACTTCTGGAAGCATCCTGAACACCGTGGCAAACCTCAACAACATCAACTGCCTCTCAATCACCGGAGCGCGCCTATGGGCAGGCCAGGGAAACAGCTTCGCTCTCTCGGAGATCGACAACTCGAACGCCACCCTCTCGGGCACCGCGGACATGAGCGTGCTCGGGTATGGGACCAACACGATCTCCATCGCCTCTGACGGATCCCATGCATGGGCGCTGGCTTTTGACTCCTCCTATGCCTCAGTCCTTCTTGAAATCAACCCCGGCGCAGAAGTCACCACAACAACTGTCTCTTATACACATCTCCGAGCCCACGAGACCAGAGAG